>DASRJN010000332.1:0-11303 GCA_035649455.1 Acidimicrobiales bacterium | reverse complement strand
AGCCGGCCCAGCAGGGCCAGCGCCCGATCGAGCCGGCCGTCCGCCACCAGCGCCTCGGCCAGGCGCTCCTCGGCGTCGCGGCGCCGGTCCTCGAGAGCGCGGGCTTCGGGCCCCAGGACCGGATCGGTGCGCAGCTCGCCGAGCGCGTCGCCCGACCACAGGTCGAGGGCGGCGATGAGGCGGTCGGCCGCGGCGGCCGCGCCTAGCCCGTCCCGCTCGGCGGCCGCCGCCTCGTCGCCCAGCGCGGTGAAGCGGTGGACGTCGATCGCGCCCGGCGTGGACCGCAGTGCGTAGCCGCCTCCGGTGGACTCGATGCGGACGCCGTCGAGCGTCTTCAGCGTGCGGCGCAGGCGCGACACATGGCCCTGGATGGCGGTGCGCGCGGTGGGCGGCGGTCCCTCGGGCCACAGCCGCGCCGCGAGGTCGTCGGCCGTCCACGCCCGGTCGGGCTGCAGCGCGAGCCAGGCCAGCAGGCGGGACACGTGACCGCGGAATGCCACTTCCGTCCCCGTGCTGGTGACCAGCCGGACTGGTCCCAGCAACCGCACGGCCACGCCGTCCGCCACGCTCCCGTGTGTAGCAGGACCGGCCGGGCCGCGCCGCGCCGGTAGCCTGCGGGCTCGTGGCCCTGCGCTGGATCGACAACCACTGCCACCTGGGATGGGAGGGCGACGAGGCGCCCACCGCCGAGGCGATCGACCGCATGGTGGCGGACGCGCAGGCCGCTGGTGTCGAGCGGTTTGTCACGGTGGGCACCGACGTCCCACGCTCCGCGGCCGCGGTCGCCGCCGCGGGCCGGCATCCGGGCGTCGTGTGGGCGACCGTCGGGCTGCATCCTCATGACGCCAAGCTCGGGCTCGACGGCCTGGCCGAGATGCTGGGGGCCCCTGGCGTGGTGGCGGTGGGCGAGTGCGGGCTCGACTACCACTACGAGCACTCGCCGCGGGCGACACAGCGGTCGACCTTCGCGGCGCAGATCGGCTGGGCGCACGAGCACGACCTGACTCTGATGGTCCACACCCGGGAGGCGTGGGACGACACGTTTGCCGTGCTCGACGCCGAGGGCGTACCGGCACGCACCGTGTTCCACTGCTTCACCGGCGGCCCCGGCGAGGCCGAGCATTGCCTGGCGCGGGGCGGGTACCTCTCGTTCTCGGGCATCGTCTCGTTCCCCTCGGCCGACGACGTGCGGGCTGCGGCCGCCCTGTGCCCGCTGGACCGGGCGCTGGTCGAGACCGACAGCCCCTACCTGGCGCCGGTGCCGCACCGGGGGCGGCCGAACCGGCCCGCGCTGGTCCCGGTGGTGGGCGGGGCGCTGGCCGCGGCCATGGGCCGGCCGGTCGAGGAAGTCGCGGCGGCCACGTGGTCCAACGCCGCACGGGTCTACGGCCTCGGGCCGTGACGCTGACGCCCCGGCAGGTGCGCGAGCTGCTCAGCGAGCACGGTCTGTCGCCGAGCCGGGCGTTGGGGCAGAACTTCGTGGCCGATCCCAACACGGTGCGGCGCATCGCCCGGCTGGCCGACGTCGGGCCGGGCGACCGCGTGGTGGAGGTCGGCCCCGGGCTCGGGTCGTTGACCCTGGCGCTCGCGGAGACCGGTGCGTCGGTGACCGCAGTCGAGCTGGACCGCCACCTGCTGCCCGCGCTGCGCAGCGTCGTCGAGCCCCACGGGGTTCGGGTGGTGCACGGCGATGCCATGCGGCTCGACTGGTCGGAGGTCTTGGGCAAGGAGGGGGGGCGAGGCGGCTCTGCCGCCTCCAGTGGATGGTCGCTGGTGGCCAACCTGCCCTACAACATCGCCACGCCGCTGGTGCTGGATCTGCTGGCCGATGTGCCGGCCATCGAGCGCATGCTGGTCATGGTGCAGCGGGAGGTGGGGGAGCGGCTCGCCGCGCACCCGGGCGAGAAGGCCTACGGCATCCCGTCGGTCAAGGTCGCGTACCGCGCTTCGGCCGAGGTCGTGGGCCGGGTGCCGCCGACCGTGTTCATCCCGCCGCCCCGCGTCGAGTCGGTCCTGGTGCGGTTGCGGCGGCTGCCGAACCCGCCGGTGCCGGCCGATCCCGCCGCGCTGTTCCGCCTGGTGGAAGCGGGCTTCGGCCAGCGCCGCAAGATGCTGCGCCGCTCGCTGGCCGGGCTGGTGGACCCGGGGGCGTTCGAGCGGGCGGGCGTGCGGCCCGAGGCGCGAGCCGAGGAGCTCTCGCTGCAGGACTGGGCCCGGCTGGCCTCTCCCGGTGTGGAAAAGTGAACCCATGACCAACCCGCAGGAACCGACCGGTAGCCCGCGCCCGCCGCGCGCACCGGGCGCTCCTCCCATTCCTTCCAATCTGCCCACGCTGGTCGCCTTCGGCGCCTGGGTGGTGCTGGGGATCTACGGCCTTTCCTACCTCTACCGGTTGGCGCAGGACGAGGCCGGCGACTTCGGCGACCGCTTCTTCGGCAACCTCCCCATGCTGGCGACGGGCATCGCGCTGTGCGCGGCGCTCATGGCGCTGAGCGTCTGGCTGGTGCGGCGGGGGGCCGACTGACCGTCGTCCTCGCCCCGGCGAAGCTGACCGTCTCCCTCCGGGTGACGGGGCTGCGAGCCGACGGCTATCACCTGCTGGACGCCGAGATGGTCAGCCTCGACCTGGCTGACGAGCTCACGTTCGGCCCGGGCTGGGGGCTCGAGGTGGTGGACGGCCACCATCTCGGCTACGTCGACCCGCACGACAACCTGGTCGGCCGCGCCCTCAAGGCGGTCGGCCGGGAGGCCCAGGTCTCGCTCGTCAAGCGCATCCCCGCGGGCGGCGGCCTGGGCGGCGGCTCGTCCAACGCCGCGGCGGTCATGCGCTGGGCGGGCTGCGACGACCTGTCGGTGGCAGAGTCGCTCGGCGCCGACGTCCCGTTCTGCCTCCACGGCGGCCGGGCCCGGGTCCAGGGCATCGGGGAGGTGCTGTCCCCACTCCCGTTCGTGGCCCGCACCATCACGCTGGCCATGCCCCCGTACGGCTGCTCGACCCCCGCCGTCTACGCGGCCTGGGATGCCCGGGGCGGCCCTACGGCCGACGGCCCCAACGACCTGGAGCCCGCCGCCCTGGTGGTGGAGCCCCGGATGGCCGCGTTCCGCGACGCCTTCGGCTCGGCCACCGGCCAAACCCCCCGGCTCGCCGGGTCCGGCTCCACGTGGTTCGTCGAGGGCGCCCACCCGGGCGAGGGCCGCATCGTCGCCCACACCATCCCCGCCTACTGACTGTCGCCGCTGCGGCCGTTGCGGCTGTCCCTGTTGTCGCCGTTGCGGCCCGGGGGGACGCGCAACGAGCGCCCCCGGCGAAGGGGGCGCTCGGCGACAGACTCGGATGGACGTGGCGCCCGGCCGGGCACCCGGCTTATTTGCCGGCGGCGCGGCGCTGCCAGCGAGTGCGCTTGAGCATCTTCTTGTGCTTCTTCTTGCGCATGCGCTTGCGGCGCTTCTTGATCAGAGAACCCATGAGGTCTGCCACCCTAGTGGCGCCCCCAGCACCCCTCCAACCTGGCACCGTGGCCCCATCCCGCCCACGTGGCGTTACCTTGGTAAGACCTTTCGGGGGTAGTTCAATCGGCAGAACAGCAGCCTTTGGAGCTGTGTGTTGCAGGTTCGAGTCCTGCCCCCCGAGCAGACGACAGCCCTGGTCAACGGGTGTCCACGGCCCACAGGACATGTATCGACGGGCGCCGTACACCCGACCGGCGCCTCGTGCACCACAGCGACCGTAGGGCGATCTACACGTCACTGCGTTCAGCCACCGTCTCGCCGAGCGTGGCCTGGCAAAGTCCTTCGAGGCGAGACAGCCCTGGCCAGCGGCGGTGCGGGTGAAGGTGTGCACGGCGATGGCACATGGTGAGTAGCGGTGCGCCACGACCGACAGTGCGCAGCGGGCTGACCGCCGCTCATCCGCCGGCGATCGCGTCGATCGTCGCGCTCGGCATCGCGGTGATGCGGGCGACGTCCTCGCGGCGAGCCAAGTCATGGATCAGGCGCTTCGGAGCCTGGACGGCGAACGTGCCGTGGAGCTTCAGCAAGTTGTGCCGGACACCCTCGGCCCGGAGCGCCGAGAGGTGGCGCTCCAGGTCAGAGGATGCGGACACGGGGTAGACGAGCACATCGACGAGCTCGTCGTCGGCGAGGCCGCCGAGCCGCGTGCGCAGCTCGTCGTCCAGCTTGTCGACGCCTGTCATGAGAACTGGCTGACCGCAGCCTCGGCCGCCGCCATCGCGTCGACCCGGCCGTAGCCGAACCGCTGGTCGCGGCCGGCCTCGCCGTAGTCCTCGCGTCCGACGCCGAGGAAGATCTCCCGGACCGAGAGTGGGTTGCCTCGCAGCACGGGCTCGGATGACATCAGCAGCGCGGCGGCGCCGGACACATGAGGTGCCGCCATCGACGTGCCGCTGAGGGCGACCATGTCGGGGCCCGGAACCGACGACACGACCGACACGCCCGGGGCGCTGATGTCGGGCTTCATGTAGTTGATGCGTCCGAACACGTCGTGTCCCACCGTCAGGGATTGCCCGCCGCTGAAGCCGGCGACGACGTCATGGGTGTCGGTGGCGCCGATGCCGAGGGCGAGCGGGTCGTTGCCCGGGCCGCCGCTCGTGCCGTGGCCCGAGTTGCCGATCGAGGCCACGACGAGGGTGCCCGAGAGGGTGGCGATGAGCACGGGCAGGTTCCACAGCGTGGAGTAGCCGCTGCCGCCGAGCGACATGTTCATGACGTGAACGCCCTGGTCCAATGTCCACTGCATGCCGCTCACGATCTGGGCGAACGTGCCACTGCCGCTGGGCAGGACCAGGGCGACGGCCAGCCGGGCATGCGGCGCGACGCCGATGTTGGTGCCCCGGTAGGTACGCCCGGCGATCGTCCCGCAGACGTGTGTGCCGTGGATGTGGGAATCGTGGGTGGCTGTGCCCAGCGGGCTCCCGAGCCCGTCGAACTCCTCGAAGGCCACCACCTTGCCTGCCAGTGCGGGATGGGTGTCGTCGACGCCGGTGTCGAGGACGCCCACCAGGACATCGTCCCCCCGTCCGAAGCCGCTCCAGGTGTCGAGCGCACCGATCTTGGCGACTCCCCAGGTGCTGCCGTCGACCAGATCGGGCGTGTCCTCGAGCGGCGTCTGCAGGATCCGGGGAAGGTGGAACTCGCGGTTGACGTCGATGGCGACGACGTCGTCGTGGTCGGCGAGCTCCGCGATCTCCGCCGGCGTCCCGGTGACAGCCACCGCGTCGGCCAGCCACAGGCTGGCGGCCTCGGGTGCGGCCGCGATCACGTTCTCGTGCGCCTCGAGCCGGCTGTCGCGGAAGTTGTAGAGGAACGCGGGCCCGGCGCCGTACTCCTCGTGCGCGAGGGCGAGGAGCTGCGAGGGGCGCGTGGCCAGCTGCTCGGTCAGCAGCGCCCCGTGAGCGGTCTCGGCCTCGTCCCGGAGCGGCTTCACGTTCCCCGTGCGGACTATGACCGTGATCGGAGTTTCCTCCGGCACGTCGTCCACGAGTGAGCGATACGCGGGGGTGAACACGTCTTTTGCAGCCATCGGAGCCTCCTGGTCCCGTCTGACGATCCGCCGAGCGGACGCCGATCCATCTCGTCACAGGGTCAGAGGGCGGCGGCCGGCCGCTGATACCACCGCCGCCGGGTTGTGTGCGCGTCGACAAATGCCCCGGTGTCGTTCGGCACGCGGCCCGGCCCGCTCAGCCGGGGGCGCCCGCGCCTACGAGATCGGCGAGCTCACGCCGGCACCGTGAGATGAGCTCAGGTTCGTGCATGGCCTTGGCCCGGACGGTGAGCGCGGTCCATCGCTCCCCGAGGATGTCCTGCAGATCGCGAAGGCAGCTCTCGTCCGCCGATGCCTGGAGGGCCGCCTTCGGCATCTCCGGCAGGCCGCCACGCGCAACCAACACCAGCGCGGCGACCTCATGATGGCCGGCGTCCGCCAAGAGCAGGCCGGCTTGCCGCAGGACCTGGGAGAGCTGGAACCGGTTGCCGGACACCGCGATCAGCTCCAGCAGATCGCTCGTGCCCGTCACCGCGTTCGCCGTGTCGCCGAGCGTCCTTCGTAGCTCGACCCACTCGGCCAGGGCCAGCCCGTGCGTGAACCGGCTGTTGACCTCGCTCGCCGCGTACATGGCCTGTTCGAACGCGGCGCTGGCGGCGACGGGGTCATACCTTGCCAGTGCCCACCCCAAGCCGTAGAGCGCGAACCGCATGCCGCTCGGACACCCGAGGCGGCGGGCCAGCGCCACCGCCCGCTCGGCCCGATTCTCTGCCGTCTCGTGTTGACCCATCATGGTCCGCGAGATCGCCTCGTGGACCAGGCCGCCGATCTGCCAGTAGACGTCCTCGCTGTTGCGCATCTCCCGCAGCATCGCCAGGTAGTGGGTGGTCGCCGCGTCGAACTGCCCCGCATTGCTGTAGGCGTCCATCAGGGTGTTGTGCGCCAGGCGAGTCGAGTCCCCTGGGGCGGCGGCGGCGACCGCTCGCAGGCCGAGTGCGACCGCGCGGTCGGTGTCGCCGGCGAACCACGCGCCATGCGCCGCAACGCCAAGGACCTCCGACGCCTTCGGCGCATCGTCGTCGATGCGGGACGCGACGGTCGACGCCCAGGCGTACACCTCAGGCCGCGGCTCGAGGAGGGCGAACTGGGACAGCGCCACGACCATCCGGGTGGCCTCCACGTTGCGGTCGTTCGCGAGGAAGAACTCGACGGCTGCTCGGCAGTCGGCGAAGTCTGCCCTCAGCATCTCGACGCAACGCGCTTCGTCGCTGGTGAGCATGCGGGGCTCCAGGTCCTCGACCCGATCCAGGATCAGACAGGCATGGGCGTCCTGGTAGGTCCTGCGCTGCGCCTCGCTGGTCGACGAGCGAGCGAGCTCTCGGGCAGTGGCTAGCAGGCGGAACCGGTCGGCCACGATGGGATCTCTGACGACGAGTGAAGTACGCACGAGCCGGTCGAAGCTGCGCCCGGCCTGGACCGGCTCGACCCCGAGCTGCAGGGCCGACCGGCGGGAGAACGAACCCGCGAACGTGGCCACACGGTGGAACATGTCCACCTCGACATCGGTCAGGCGCGCCACGGCCCACCGCACCGGCTCGAGAACCCCCGTGCCTCGGCGCGAACCGCCGGTCTGATGGTCCAGGCGGGTGATCAACTCGGGCGGGTCCTTGACCAGATCGTCCAGCGTCTCGACGCCGAGGCGGCCGGCCGCCAGCTCGATCGCGAGCGGGAGCCCGTCGAGGGCTCGGCAGAGCGCAGCGACGGGTGCCGCGCTCTCGCCAGTGAGCGAGAAGTGGGACACAGCCTGGCCGGCCCTGTCGGCGAACATCCGTACCGCGTCGCACGCCGCGATGCGGTCGGTGTCCGTCTCCCGCTCGCTGGGGACCGTCAGCCCTCGGATCTCCACCGTGTGCTCCACGGAGACGTCGAGGACCTCCCGCGATGTCGCGAGGATGTGGACATCAGGACAGTTGGCGACGATGGGAGCCGTGAGGTCGCGGACGGCGGCCGTGTAGCTCTCGCAGTTGTCGAGCACGAGCAGCAGCCGTGACGGCCGCAGCACGCGGAGCACGGTGGCGGCGGCCGTCTCGCCGCTGGTGGGCTGCGCGCGCAGGGCGGACGCCACCATTGCGGGCACGTCGACCGGGCTGTCGGCGGTCGACAGGTCGACGAATCGCACGCCGTCCTCGTAGGGGCGGCGTGCCCGCGCAGCCACCCTGAGCGCTAGCCGGGTCTTGCCGACGCCCCCGGGGCCCCACAGCGTCACGAGACGGTGTCGGAGCAGCATCGCCGCGACTTCGTCGATCTCCGCGTCCCGCCCATAGAGCGCCGAGTCCTCGGAGGGAAGCTCGTCGAAGCCTCGGTATGGCGTGCGCAGCGGAGGGAACACGCTCGGCAGTCCCTGGGCCACGACCGAGTGCACAACGACCGGCTCGTCGAAGCCGCGGATGTGGTAGCGCCCCATGTCGAACAGCTGACAGCCGGCGGGGAGTCGGCCGGCACAAGCCCTCGCGGTGACGTCGGACAGCAGGATCTGCCCGCCGTGGGCCGCCGCCTCCAGCCGCGATGCGAGGTTCGGTGCCCGTCCGAACACCTCGCCCTGGTGGATCGTGCACATGCCCGTGTGAAGGCCGGCGCGGAGGCGGAAGGGGCTGATGCCGGCCCAGTCGTTGCTTGCGAACCGGCGCTGGATAGCGACCGCAGCGCCCACCGCGTCCGTCCCGTCGGCGAAGCGAGCGAAAACGCCGTCGCCCATGAATCGTACGACCGTACCTCCGGCCCCGGCCACGATCTTCGTGATCGCCTCGTTGTGGCCCCTGACGGCCGCCTCCATGTGGTCCGGGTCGGTCTCCCAGAGCCGCGTGCTGCCCTCGATATCGGTGAAGAGGAGCGTGAGCACCGCCCGAACGCGTTCGGGCGGCACCGGCCCACGGAGAGGCGAGGCTGGCGCCAAGTCAGCCGGCCTCGTCCCTCCGGCACCGACGGCGGCCGTCGCCGCGATCACTGGCGAGGGTCACGCGATGCCCTCCTCCATGGGATCGATGAGATCCCTCGACCATTCTGCCAGGCCGGGCAGGAACAGGGATTCGGTACGCAGGAAGCGGACCATGGCACGCATCGTGACCTCGTTGGCCATCATGCGCGTCACCTTGGCCGTGAGCGGGTTCGTCCCGGGGACGACCGTGAACGGGTCGACCCTGACCTTGCGTTGCGGCAGCACGTCGAGCATTGACAGCACGATCCCGCCACCGCCCAGGTTCAGCCGCTCGCGCACGGGGGGCGGTGCGAGGCGGCGGATGACCGACAGGGCCAATGGCCGCAACCTGGGGGGCATGGACGCTGCCAGTTCATTGAGCAGAGCCCTCAGGAGCAGACGTCCCGACCGGGTGTCGCCGCCGAGGCTGGCGTCGGCCGCGCCGCCATCGCGGGGGACGAGGGCGGCCGGTGGCCATTGCCGGCGTCGTATCTGATCGAGCAGGAGGCGTGTATCGCTGATCGATACTGGGCGTAGCCCGATCCAGCCCTGTTGGTTCTCCGTCAGCATGCGCGGTGGAATCCTCCCCCTCGTCGCCTCGGACAACCGTGCCTTCGTCTCACGGCGGGCCCTCGCCGAGCCCACGCCGAGGTGGGCGCCGACCAGGTCCCAGACATGGAGGTATGCCTCCTGCTCGTCGGCGGACCAGGTGATGCCGAACTGCTCGAGCACCTCGAACACCGTGACAGTGAAGCTGAGCAGCATCCCGAGGAGGTCCTCCTGGTTGAGAGGCACCTTGTTCTCGGTTCCCACCGCTTCTGTGAGCTCAGGGCTCGTCCTTATCTGCTGCCGGATCGACTCGTGGAAGCGCCGGATCGCGAGGCATGCCTGCCATGGGCGAGTGTCCTCGGGCGCCGACGACGACGTTTCGAGGTCTGTTGTTGCGTCCGTGGGCCAGAGATGACGGATCTCCTCCTTGCCCATAGGCTGGCGCATGACGATGAGCAGGAATTGAGCGGTCCGCACGATGCGCCGGCGGAAGTCCTGCTGCAGCGCGGCCGTCGCGGTGAGGACGCGTGATCCCCAGACGGTGGCGTACGCCTGAGGGAGAGCAGCCAGGAGGAGGGCACCGCTGATCTCCGTCCCGTACTCGGCGAAGAGACGATTGGCGAGCCCCACCTTGTCGGCGTCAGGCGACACCTGGTTGATGGCAGCGACGATCGACGCGTCAGGCGTCGTGACGTCCCTGAGGCCGGGCACGCGGAGAAAGCCCTCCGCTTGCGTCGTCGCGAACACGTCGCCAGGGCGCGGCAGCGCCGGGTCGCCGACGGCTCGCAGCGCCTCGAGGACCTCAACGGGGACGATGTCGTGTTTCACAGCGGTCCTCCTTTGGTCATGTATCCGTCGATCACGACGGCGCCGCTGGGCGCCTGCACTTCGAGTGATGCCGGGTCGCCGCCGCGCAGGGGCAGGACACCGTCGACGATGCGCTGCTGGTCCTCCTGCGAGTACGGCGCCCAGAACAGCGTCTCGTCCTGCTGGCGTGACCGGATCAAGGTCAGGGCCCAGTTCACGCGCTCGTCCCAAAGTCGCCAGTCCCGCGCCGCCGAGCCGCGGCCGTTCCCCATGGTGCGGTCGAGGCTGCTCACCAGTGCCGAGATCTCGTCGATCTCCCTGCGAACCGCTTCGGCCTCGGCCGGAGACGAGCCCAGGTTCTTGTGCTCGCCAGCTGTCAAGCGACGCAGCGCCTCAGGATAGAACGGCCGGCCGGTGTAGCGGGGCGGGATGTCGCGGCCGAGGCGGAGCGTCTCGGTGGGGAGCGTCATAACGAAGACCTGGTCGGTCATCAGGCGCGACCAGGCGGTGTCGAGCGCGTCGCGGGGACCCTTGTAGCGGTAGGGGAGCGAGAGACTGGATAGCTGCCTCGGGATGCCCCACATCCGCTCGGCCCACTTGGCGGTGAAGCCTTCGAGGCTGGCGGCGACCCGCTGTGGGATGTGATTGACCGTGGTCTCGATGGCGTGATCGATGATGTCCTGGTCGACCGCCATGATGAGCACGTTGCCACCGAGCATCAGCCGCGCGGACACGTCAGGCTCGCTCCGGAGGGCACGCGCCCGCCGGTAGTAGCCGAAGGCTGTGTCCAGGCATTTGAGGTGCCGCTCGTGACCGATCCAGTTGCTGCAGTTCCAAGATGTGAGGTCGTCGATCTTCCTCTTGGTGCTGCGCGCCAGGCGCACCGGTTTGTCGCGATCGAGTTGCTGGGCGAAGTCCACTAATGCGAGGGAGCTCGACACGAACACCAGGCGCTGGCCCCAGGAGAGCGATCGGCTGACGCGCTGCCCGCTCGCGGCACGGGCGTGGACTACTTTGGGCGTCAGCTCCCGCCGCAGCGCCGACATCGGGAGGCTGTCGATTCGTTGGGGCGGACGATTGTTGGCGATGTTTGGCGTGATCGTCGCAGTCGCCCAGGTCGCGAAGTGGAACCAGTTCGCATTGCACGAGCTAACCGACTCATGGCGGCCGAGCTGCGCTGTGACCGACATGTCTGCGGATGCCTTTGGCTGCTTGGCTCGCTTCTGGCCCCCCGCCTTCTTGGATGGCTTCCCACCGAAGATCAACCGGTCGAGGCAGTCGGCGAGCCTCGCGTACGTCAGGGCGATCCGGTGGGTGCGTAGGTCGTTGTCGGGCGTCGTCGCGACCTTCTCGATCCAGGAACGGTCGAGGAAGCTGTTCGAGTCGTCAATGTCGGGTGACGCCGTCTTGGTTGCGGAACGCATCCGTGTCTCCTCTGTTGGGTCAGTAGCTCAGGTCGATGCGTCGCCGCCC
>DASRJN010000331.1:0-7568 GCA_035649455.1 Acidimicrobiales bacterium | reverse complement strand
CGCTACAGCCAGCCCCTCTCGTCCGCGATGCGGGTCGCTTCGATGCGGTTGCGGGCGCCGGACTTGGCGATGGCGGCGGACAGGTAGTTGCGGACCGTGCCCTCCGACAGCACCAGGGCAGCGGCGATGTCGGCCACGGTGGCGCCGCCGCGGGAGGCGACCAGCACGTCCCGTTCTCGGCCGGTGAGCGGGGACGGGCCGCCTGCCAGCGTAAGGGTGGCGAGCGCCGGGTCGACGACCCGCTCCCCCGCCGCCACCCGGCGGATGGCTCGGGCCAGCTCCTCGGCCGGGGCGTCCTTGACCACGAAGCCGAGGGCGCCCGACTCCATCGCCCGCCGCAGGTTGCCGGGTCGGCCGAACGTGGTCAGGACGATCACCCGGCACGCGGGCGCCTCCCGGGCCAGCGCGGCTGCCGCGGCAAGGCCGTCGAGGCCGGGCATCTCGATGTCGAGCAGGGCGATGTCGGGCCCGTGCTCCTTCACGGCTGCCACCACCTCGTCGCCCTTCCCGACCTGGGCGACCACTTCGAAGTCGTCCTCGAGGTCGAGGAGCGCGGCCAGGGCGGTGCGCACCAGTTCCTGGTCGTCGGCCAGCAGCAGCCGGATGGTCACGCCGACCGCCGGGTTGGCCGGGCGGGCGCGTCCGCCGCGCCCGCAGCGCTGGGCGCGGCCGCGGTCGCCGGCACCTCGACCCGCAGGCGCCAGCCGCCGTGCACGGCGGTGCCCACCGGGCCGGCCTCCACGGTCCCGCCCGCGGCCGCCACCCGTTCCCGCAGTCCCCGCAGGCCCGAGCCGTCGAGCCCGCCCGCCGCGGCGCCGACCCGGGCCGTCGCGACGCCGTCGTCGACGATCTCGACCGCGTCGCGGGACAGCGTCACCGTGCACCGGCTGGCCCGGGCGTGGCGCACCACGTTGGTCAGGCCCTCCCGCACCACCCAGCCGAACAGCTCGTGCAGGTCGCTGCGCACCACGTCGGACGACCCCGGCAGGTCGGCCTCGATGCCGACCACCCGCAGCAGCTCCCGGCCCGACGCCAACTCGCCGGTGAGGCTCACCTCCCGGTAGCCGGTCACCGCGGTGCGGACGTCAGCCAGCGACCGGCGGGCCAGCTCCTCGACCTCCGCGATCTCCCGGGCCGCCCGGTCGGGATCGACCGCGCTCAGCCGCCGGGCCAGGCCGGCCTTCACCGTGATCGTGGTGAGTGAGTGGCCCAGCAGGTCGTGGAGGTCGCGGGCGATCCGCGACCGTTCGGCCTCCGCCGCCAGGCCTGCCACCTCGGCCCGGGCCTCGGTGAGCGCCCGATTCGAACGGATGACCTCGAAGAAGCCGTACATGGCCACCGCCACCAGAGCGGTGGTCATC
The DNA here is from genome assembly GCA_035649455.1 of Acidimicrobiales bacterium. GTDB lineage: Bacteria > Actinomycetota > Acidimicrobiia > Acidimicrobiales > VFJN01 > ZC4RG19. The sequence goes on along the minus strand of DASRJN010000331.1, from coordinate 6,207 downwards.
GCCGCGTCGACGTCGACCCCGGTGTGCCACGACGGCACGAGCGGCGGCAGGAACAGCGCCAGCAGCACCAGCGCGGCGACGATCGGCGCCGCCCGCCGGCCCAGCACCGCCAGGCTCAGCACGACGATGTAGGTCACCATGACGAACGCGTCCTGGTGGGCGATCGGCAGCTCGGCGAACAGCAACACCACCATCACCCCGAACCAGAGCCAGAACGTTTGGGTGGCCCCGGCGAACAGCGCCCACAGGGCCCGCACGTAGCCGACGGCGAAGGCGACCAGCACCAGGTAGCCGACCACCGCCGCGGCCCCTTCGGCGTGGGCCTCGATGCCGTGTGCGGTCTGGGCCAGGAAGACGAGGAAGATGCCCGGGAACACGACCCGGCGCCAACCCGACGCCCACCGGGTCCGCCGCAGCTCGACCTCCACGGCGGCGGCGCCGCGGGCCTCCGGCTCAGGCACGTCCGGTGTCACGCCGCCAGGCTCGCGCCGCGAGCCAGCCGAGAGCCAACGTCCACACGGCGAACACCAGCCACGCCCGGGCCGGCCACGGACCACCGGCCTCGGCAAGCTTTCCCGCCTGCACCAGCCAGTACGACGGCAGGCACTCGGACAGCGTGTGCAGGAACCCGCTGGTGGCGATCGGCCCCCACGCGCCGCCGAGCAGGGCGAACAGCGCGGTGATGCCGCCGAGCGCCGGGCCCATCGACTCCGGCGTGAGGACGTGACCGAGGTAGATACCGAGTACGGCGAAGGGCACCAGGCCGATCAGGATCATCACCGTCATGCCCAACCAATGCTCGACCGGCAGGCGGACGCCCAGTGACACGCCCGCGGCATACAGGATTGCGACGCTGACGAGGGCCACTGCGTAGCCGGTCGCGGCCTTGGCCAGCAGGTAGTCGCGGGCCCGGAGCGGGGTCACGCGCAGCTGGCGGTTCCAGCCGATGGCGCGCTCGGCGGCGATGCGGCCGCCGCTGGCGATGACCGCGGCCATCGTCCCCCAGGCGACCATGCCGGTCATGTAATAGACGGGGAAGGCGACCCCGTCGATGTGCTCGTGCCGGTTGGGGCTCGCGACCAGGAAGAACAGCAGCAGCGGGAAGACGAGCGAGAAGGTGAAGAACCGGATGTTGCGGGCCGCCCGCAGCATCTCGTAGCGGACGTAGGTCGTGGCGGTCACGCTCCCTCCTCGGTCGTGGTATCGGTCGTCAGCTGCAGGAATGCCTCATCCAGGCCGGCGCCGCGGACCTCGATGTCATGCATGGCCGGGTAGGCCGGCAGCAGGCCCCGCAGGGCGGTGTCGGCGTCGGCGCAGGTGAGGGTCACGACGTCTCCCCGCACCTGACAGGCGCTGACGCCGGGGATGGCTGTCAGCGCGGCGGGGTCGGCGCCGGGGAGGGTGGCTTCGATCGTGCGGGTGCCGACCATGGCCTTGATCTCGGTCGTGGGACCGTCGGCCACGACCCGGCCCTGGGCCAGGAGCACGATACGGTCGGCGTAGAGGTCGGCCTCCTCCAGGTAGTGCGTGGCGAAGATCACGGTCTTGGCCCGGCGGCCCAGCGCCCGCATGGACGACCAGAAGACCTGCCGGGACTTGACGTCCATGGCCACGGTGGGCTCGTCCAGCACGAGCAGGTCGGGGTCCGACACGAGCGCCAGGGCGAACCGGGCCCGCTGGGTCTGCCCGCCCGACAGCTTGTGGGTGCGCTGGTCGGCGAACTCGGTCACGCCGGTGAGCGCAAGCAGGTCGTCGAGGTCGAGGGGAGCCGGGTAGAGCGACCCGATCATGGCGAGCAGCTCGCGCACGGTCAGGTCGCGCACCAGGCCGCCGGTCTGGAGCATGGCGCCGACCGTGCCGGTGCGGATCGCCTCCTCGGGCGTCTGGCCGAGCAGGGACACCCGGCCGCGGTCGGGCACGGTCAGGCCGAGCAGCATGTCGAGGGTGGTCGACTTGCCGGCCCCGTTGGGGCCGAGCACGGCGACGACCTCGCCGGGGGCGACGGTGAGATCAATGCCGCGCACCGCGTGAACGAGGCCGAACGACTTCTCGAGGCCGGCCAGCTCGACCAGGGTGGTGGGGGGAGCAGCGTTCGTCGCCGCGGTGGTGAGCATGGGGCCACCATCGCCCCCTACGGGGGGCGGCGGTAGTGCCGCGGCGGCCTGATCGGGGCTGACATTTGTCATCCCTGCGCGGTGGTGGAGGTGGAACTGCCCATGTGGGGCGGTACGCCCTGGGAGCGTTGGTCGACCGGTTGGGGTTGGGATGACGCGTTGTCGGCGCCGCTCTGTTGCCTATCTGGTATCAGCCGGACGGCGCGGCATCCGACGGTCCCGGGCAGGCCAGGGATCAGCCCTCCGCCCGCGCTCCGTCCCCGGGTTCGGCCCGGGCGGCGCGCCACCGCTCGACCACCCGCTCGACGTCGAGGGGGCCGACCGTCGACGGGGGGCCGGCCGTGGCGGTGGCATTGACCTGGCGGATGCGGGCGTTGATACCGATCACCAGCTCGCGCACCTCGGCCTCGGTACCTGCGGCCGCCACGGCCTCGAGCGTGTCATCGAGCTCTTTGCGGATGGCGAGTGTCGGTGGCAGGAACGACACCTGCTCGCGCCGCAGCTTCTTGCGGACCCACCACATCTCGTCATGGACCACGTCCAAGTCGGGCAGGGGCCGGCCGTGACCGGGCAGGTTGTCGAAGTCGCCGTTCTCCATGCCCTGGCGGATCTGGCGATCGATCCACGTCTCCCAGGTCATCCCCGGTGGCTTCCGTCCCGTCATGACGCCTCCATTGCTCGTGAACAGCTTCACATGCGAGCCGGGCGATGTCACCCCCTCGTGTCGCCCGCGATGCGGACGCGGAGGTGGGCTCGCAAGTCATCGAGGGTCTCCAGGCGGGGCGGTCCGCCCTCCCTCGCGGCGGCCAACAGTTGCGCGTCGATGTCACGCGCGGCGTTGGCCAGATCCGCCAGGGCACGAGCGGGAATCGCGAGCAGGTCGACGAGACCCAAGGCCGCTCTCACCGGGCCGGCGTCGACGTGAGCGCAACGGAGGTCGCCCGCCGATCCTGTATCGCCGCCGAGCAATGTCGCATCGACATCGCGCTGGAGGAGCCACGCCTCGACCGTTGCTCGTACGACGTCTCCTCGGGCGCATGCGTCCACGACCTTCCGCACCGCGTCATGGAGCTCGGGATAGACCCTCCCGATGGCCGCTGGGCCGGGCGTTGGCGGCGCTTGCCTCGTCCCTTCCAGGACGCGCAGGACGTCACCGACATCGGCAACGAGCGTCTCGGCGGCAACCAGCACTTGGTCCGTCGTCGACGCATGGAGGAGCGAGGCGACACACGTCTCGAGGTCGTCGGGACGCGATCGAAAGCGATCCACCCGCCGGATGCTCTTGGCCAGGCGCTCATCGAAGTACACCTGATTCGCAAGGGCAAGGCACTCCCACGCCGAGGCAAGCACAGCCAAGGCGTGGGCGCGCGCGCCGACGACGCTCGCCCGGCCGAACCTTGTGAGCTGCGCCAGCTGGCGTACCAAGTCGCCGTACTGGCCCACGGCGCGCTCGAGCATTCGTGGGGCCGCGGCGGCTTGCTGGAGCTCGATGACCAGGGCCTTCAGCCGATCCAAATGGTCGACGGCCTCATCGGATCGTGCGTAGACGGGCCGGGCATCGGCGACCACTGCGGGAGCGAATGCCCAGCCGCGAGCAGTGCCATCAGCGAATCCTCGTAGCTTCGGCCACGGCAGGGGCCAGAAGTCGACAAGTCGACCACCGACGAGAAGCGACTGGGCCAGCGGCGGGTCACGTCCCTCCGCCGGGACGTAGAAGATGTCGATGTCGGACTCAGCTGTGGCGGTACCTCTGGCCCACGACCCGTAGTAGGCGACAAGGTCGACGTCGTCCGGATATCGCTCACGAACATGCGCGGCGAGAACTTCGGCAACCGCGGGGCCCTCCGGCATCACCACACAGTCACAGGTCGAGGTCGGCTGTGTCGTGCATGCCATACACCGTGCGGTGACCAGGCCGCGGCGGTCGAGGTGGCTAGCCGTTGATGAACACGTAGTCCGCTTCGTAGGGGACGTCGACGATCGGCGTGGCCTGCGGGTCACAGGCGCCGGTCGGGGCGACGCCGCCGACGGTGTTGAGCCGGAGCACCTCGACGACCTGCGACAGCCGTCCGGAGGAGCTACCTATCTGGGTGGCGTCAAGGTTCAGCTCGGCGATGTTGCCGGCGCCGTTCGCGTTCCTGGTGACGACCGTGCCGCTGACGGCGCTGCCGTCGGGCGCCTGCCACTGCGGAGAGCCGGCCACCGGCTGCACGAAGGTGTGATGGATGCCGCCGCTGAGGTGCGCCTCGACGTCGAGCTGGGTGAAGGCGAACGAACCGTCGGCCTGCGGAGTGCAGGCATAGATCTGGCTCCCACGGACCACCGACTCCTGCAAGGCGGCCACGCCGCTCGTGGCGACCGGATGGTTGAGCAGGTGCAGCTGGGCACGAACGGCACCGTCCGGGAAGGCGGTGGTGTGCAGGTCGGCGTAGAAGCCGCCCGGATTGGAGCGCAACGCGTCGAGCAGCGTGGGGTCGCTGACAGTGACGCTGCCGGACGCGAATCCGCCCGATCTCCGCGGCGTCGTGAACAGCGGTACGACGACGGGGCCGTCCACACCTCGAGCTCCGGCGTGGATGGCCGCCTCGGTGGGTGCGCCGATACCACGCCACGAGACCGAGTAGCTGAGTGTGTTGCCTTGAATGCCGATCAGTTCCAGGGCGTGCCCAGCGGTGGCGCCGGACGTCACTTCGTTGCGGCCCTCCAAGCTCGCCACCAGGACGGCGGGTGCTCCCGTCGAGTCGCCCGGCACGGAGATCCCAGCCGGTGGTGTCACCCGGCTGGTCGCGGACGCGGCGCTGGTGGCCAGCATCGTGGATGCGGCTGCCGCGGCCAGGACGGTGCCGATGCCGCCCGCCAGGCGACGCTTCATCTTGCTAGTCATGGTGATCGTCCTTCCGGGTTCTCGGCCGTGTCTCGCGGGACGGGCTCGAACCTCGGGTACGCACGGACCCGGCAGGCGGTTCGAACCATGGGGCCGAGAACCGCGTTGTGGCGGTGCCTGGGCCACGAGTTCAATCTCGGGAGTGGACGCCGAGACGCTCGAGCTCTTCGAAGAGACCGGCGTGGTCAAGCTCCGCGGCGTGTTCACGCCGGCTCAGGCGGAGCGCATGCGTGAAGTCGTGTGGCGCGACCTCCTCCACTCCGAAGGCGTCGTTCAGGACGACCGCAGCACGTGGCGGCGCCGGACTCCACGCACCAAGCTCGCCCGCGCCAAGCGGCATCCCGTGTTCGAGCCACTCTTCGGAGAACAACTGCGGGAGCTCGCCGATGCGCTCCTCGATTCCGGCTGGAGCACCTCGGGGGCCTACGGCAACCTCCTCGTCGACTTCCCCGACGCCGAGCACTGGCATCTCCCGGGACGAGACGGCTTCTGGCACTGCGACTTCGGCAACTACCCGGCACTCGACCCGCTTCCTGGGCTCCGGGTCTTCGCCGTGTTCGGCGACGTCCCGCCTGGAGGAGGCGCGACGCTCCTCCTAGCCGGGAGCGGCCGCATGCTCGTCCGATACATGGCACGCAATCCGGGCACGCCGCGCTCGCTCAAGGAACAGGTCCCCTGGCACCAGCAGATCCCCTATCTCCGAGACCTGACCCTCACCGACGTACCGAGCGATCCAGGCGAGAACGAGGCGCGCCGGCAACGGTTCATGGACACCGTGACAGACGTAGAGGGCATCCCCGCCCAGGTCATCGAAGCCTGCGGGCAGCCCGGAGACGTGTACGTGTGTCACCCCTGGACCATCCACACCAAAGCCCCGAACGCGTCAGACCAGCCTCGATTCCTGCGGGCACCGACACTCCTACGCCAGTCCTCGTGATCCGCGCGCCTTCCCGACGCGAGTCACGGGTACCCTCCGCCGGGGCCGGTGGGGGCTCATCGCCCGAGAGTCTCAAACGTGCCGGGCAGAAACGGACGTCCACCCGCCCTACAAGCCCCGAGGCGATGCCGGCCGGTGCTCCTAGGCACAGCGGACGAGAAGGGACATCCGGCCGCGCAGGACGGGAGAGGGCCGGAGGCTCGGGCGGGTGCCGTCGGGCCACGCCGGTTCGATGACCGGGAAGCGGCTGAGCAGGCGGTCGAAGACGATCT
>DASRJN010000330.1:0-9467 GCA_035649455.1 Acidimicrobiales bacterium | reverse complement strand
TGTCTCGATCGACCGCAGCCCGAACGGGCGGTCGATCTTGGCCCGCAGGTAGCCGACATAGACGTCGACGACGTTGGAGCGGCTCTCGTAGCCGTAGTCCCAGGCATGGTCGAGGAGGTCGATTCGGGACAGGACGTGTCCTGGGCGGCGCATGAACGTCTCCAGCAGGGCGAACTCCTTGGCGGAGAGCTCGAGCTGGACGTCCTTGCGCCACACCTGCCGGGTCGCGGGGTCAAGGCGCAGCGACCCCACCTCCAGCACCGTGCGGCGTTCGGAGAGTCCCCGGCGGGTGAGTGCTCGCAGCCGTGCCAGCAGCTCGGCGAAGGAGAACGGCTTGGTCAGGTAGTCGTCGGCGCCGGCGTCCAGGCCGACAACCCGGTCGTCGACGTCGTCACGCGCGGTCAGCAGGAGGACGGGCGACCAGACGCCGCTCGAGCGCAGCTGCCTGCAGACATCGAAGCCGCCAAGGCCGGGAAGCATCACGTCCAGGACGATGGCGTCGTAGGGGACGGCGCGCGCCATCCGGAGGGCCTCCTCGCCCGTGCCGGCGACATCGGCGGCGTAGCCGTCCTCGACGAGGCCGCGGCGCAGCAGCGCCGCCATCTTCGGCTCGTCCTCGACGACGAGGGCGCGCATGGCCCTAACACCTCCGATTGTTTCCCGTTCTCATCGGCGTTTCATTCGGGGTACGTACCGTGACCCGGCCCTGACCATGTTGCCAGGAAAGGAGACGACCTTGCGTCGTGTCAGTATTGCGCTGATGACCCTGCTCCTCGCCGCCTCGATGGCGGCGTGTGGTGGGGGGCGGACGGCGACCCGGGAGTCGGCCACCGCCACGACGGGAACGACGGCGCAGCCGTCGAAGGCACCTGTCCAGGCGTCCAAGCTGCCGCGTGGCGGTGAGTCCGTGCGCCTCGACCCGGCCCGCTTCACCGCCCAGATCGACAACCCCTACTGGCCGATGGCGCCGGGCAGCCGGTGGGTCTACCGGGAGACCGACGCCGAGGGCAACGAGCAGCGCGTCGAGGTCACCGTGACCAGCGAGACCAGAAAGATCCTCGGGATCGACGCGAGGGTCGTGCACGACGTCGCCACCAGCAACGGGCAGGTGCAGGAGGACACCTACGACTGGTACGCCCAGGACGACCGGGGGAACGTCTGGTACATGGGCGAGGACACCAAGGAGTACAAGGACGGGAAGGTGGCCTCGACCGAAGGCTCCTGGCAGGGCGGGGTCGACGGCGCCCAGCCCGGCGTCCTCATTCCGGCCCACCCGCACCCGGGGGTGGCCTACCGGCAGGAGTACTACAAGGGCCAGGCCGAGGACGGTGCCCAGGTCTTGAGGCTCGGCATGAGGGTGAAGGGCCCTACCGCTATGTTCGACCACGTGCTCGTCACCAAGGAGTTCACCCCGCTGGAGCCGGACGTGGTCGAGCACAAGTTCTACGCGCCCGGGGTGGGGCAGGTGCTGGCGATCACCGTCGCCGGGGGCTCCAGCCGGCAGGAGCTGCTCCAGTTCAAGCACGGGCCCTGAGCCGTACGACCCGGGACCGGGCCTCGCGCCTATGGTGACTGCCCTGCCTGTGCCGGTGGAGTGTGACGGTACAGGTCCTTGCGGACCACATAGGCGCGGGCGTCGAGTTGCAGCGCCTGAGTGCGGATCTTGGCCAGTTCGTCCCCGCCGAGGTGCCTGACCTTGACGAGGACGAGCTCCTCGGCCTCGGGATCGTTGACCGCCCCGACCCTGATGTTGCCGATCCCAGGGGCGTAGGACTTGAGCTGGTGGGCGTCACCCGCCTCGAGTGGGTTCCACTCGTCGATCAGCAGCACGTCCTTGTAGCAGTTGAGGGGGACGCAGTTGCGGATGCCCGTCTTGGACACCTTCGCGCGGTCCTGGAACTCGATCTTGGGCGCGTACCCCTCGAGGTAGCTGGGAGTCCCCGCACGCGGGTTGGCCCGCATGAGCACGCCCGGCCTGGCGCGCTGGAGGCCGGCGATCCAGGTGTCCTCGGCGCCCTGGAGCTTGCCGTCCTCGTACACCTCGGGGTACTCGCCGAGGAGCCAGGCGTTGCCGTCGTTGTCCTGGGCCTGGAAGGCGAGTTCCGACTCCTCCAGCTGCCCCTCGTTGATGTCCCTGTCCCAGATGACGACGGTGCGCACGCCGTTGACCACCTTGGTCAGGTCGGTGACCGTGGTCACCACCTGGTGTGGGAGGCGGCCGTGCCCCCGGTTGGCGCGGCCCTCCATGATGAACTGGGTGCCCGGGACCAGCGGGTACCAGCGGTTGTCGACCTTTGGGGCGGCCGGGAAGTTGTGGGGGTCGAAGTCCTTCTCGGTGATGGCTCGCAGGGACCGCGTCGTCGCGGTGCTGGCTGGCGCCGTGGTGGCGCCGGAGGTGCCGCATGCGGCGAGCACGACCGAGACCAGCATCGCCGCGACCACCAGGGCCCCTGCACGTCGCTTGCCCATGGTGCCGTTCCTTCCGTCAGGGTGCCTGCAGGGCGCCGTCGGCGCCGGGGCGGGCCGGCTGGTCCCGGCGCCGACCGAAGCGCAGATACAACGAGGGCACGACGAACAGGTTGAGCAGCGTCGATGTGAACAGGCCGCCGAGGATCACGAGGGCGAGCGGGTGCTCGATCTCGTGACCAGGCCGCTCGCCGGCGATCACCAGGGGCACGACGGCCAGCCCCGTGGCCAGGGCGGTCATGAGGATGGGCGACAGCCGCTCCCGCGCTCCCCGCAGGACGAGCCGGGGGCCGAAGCTCTCGCCCTCATGGCGTTCGAGGTGCTGGTAGTGGTTGATCAGCAGGATACCGTTGCGGGCGGCGATGCCCATCACGGTGAAGAACCCCACCAGCGACCCGAGGGAGATGACGCCGCTGCCCATGAAGGCGGCCAGCACGCCTCCCACCAGCGCCATCGGCAGGGTGAAGAGGCTCAGCGCGGCGAGGCGGAAGCTGCCGAAGGCCGCGTGGAGCAGGAGCAGGATCCCGATCGCGGCGCCGACCGCGAAGACCAGTAGGCGCCGCTGAGCGGCCTGCCGCTCCTGGTACTCGCCGAGCACCTGGGCGTCATAGCCGCGGGGAAACTGGATGCCTGCGAGGTTGCGCTTGACCTCGCGCGCCACCGAGCCGAGGTCGCGGCCGCGCACGTTGGCCCCGACGTCGATGCGGCGCGAGTTGTTGTCCCGTTCGACCACGTTCGGGGTCGGCTTGACCTGCACCGAGGCCACATCGCCGAGGAGCACACGGTGACCGCTCGGGGTGTCGATGGGCAGGTTACGGACGTCGGTCAGGCTCCGGCGGGTCTGGGGCGTGCTCCAGACCTGGACGTCGTAGGCCTTGCCGTTCCGGAAGATGTCGGCGACCTCCTCGCCCGCGACCAGCGTCGAGGCCGCCCGGCGGACGTCGCCCGGCTTGAGCCCGTAGCGCCTGGCCTTGGCCAGGTCCACCTGCACATCCATCTGCGGCACGTCGACCTCGAAGTCGGCGTGGGGCTCGACGATCCCGTCGATCCCCTCGAGGACCTGCTGAACCTCGTCGGCCTTGGCGCGCAGCACCTCCAGGTCGGGTCCATAGATGCGGACGACGATGGCTTCGCTCGTGCCCGTCAGCACCTCCTTGATGCGCTCGTTCAGGTAGGTCTGCACGTCGGTGTAGATCCCGGGGTAACCGGCGACGGTCCGCTGGATGGCGGCCAGCGTCGTGTCGTAGTCGGCCTTGGGGTCGATGCTGATCCAGTTTTCGCCGAAGTTGACGCCGGCGATCTCCTCGCCCAGCATCGCCTGGCCGATGTGGGATCCGAAGTTGCGGACCCCGGGAATCGACCGGAGCTCCCTGCTGCCCTGGGTGACGATCCGCTGCTCCTCTGGTTGGGACGTGCCCGGGAAGGAGATCCAGTGCATCAGGAAGTCCCGCTCCTTGAACTGCGGGAACAGCGACTCCCCCAGCAGCGGCACCACCGCGACGCCGGCCGCGAGGAACAGGGCCACGGTCGCATACGCCCACCGCGGCCGCTCGATGACCCGCCCCAGGGTCGCGGTGTAGCCCCGCTGCAGCCAGCCGACCAGCGGCGACCCACGCCGCTCCAGCGGTGTTCTGGACAGCAGCAGCAGTGCCAGCGCCGGTGTGACCGTCAGCGCGACCACCAGCGACGCCAGGACGGCGAGGGCGTAGGAGAGGGCCAGTGGCCGGAAGAAGGAGCCGGTCAGCCCCTGGAGGAAGTAGACCGGCACCGCGGCCACCACGATGATCAGGGTGGCGTAGATGATCGGGCCGCGCACCTCCAGCGAGGCCTCGAGCACAATGGCCGCCGTCGACTTGTCCATGCCCTCCCGGCGGTACTGGCGGAGCCGCCGCAGGATGTTCTCGATGTCGATGATGGCGTCGTCGACCACGACCCCGACGGCGATCACCAGCCCGGCCAGGACCATCGTGTTGATGGTGGCCCCGCGCAGGTACAGCACGAACCCGGCCGCCACCAGCGAGAGGGGGATCGCCACCAGGCTGATGAGGACGCTGCGCCACTCGAACAGGAAGGCGCCGAGCACCAGGACCACGAACAGACAGCCGAGCAGCAGCGCGTTGGTGAGATTGTGGATGGACGCCTCGATGAAGCTCGCCGGCCGGAAGATGGTCGGGTCGACCTCGATGCCGGTCAGGCCGGGCTGCAGGTCGGCCAAGGCCCGTTCCACTCCGCGGGTGACGTCGAGGGTGTTGGCCCACGGAAGCTTCTCGACGATGAGCATGAGGCCCGGGCCGTCGTTGATGACGGCGTCGCCGGCGAGTGGCTGGTGGTCCTCGACCACCCGGGCAACGTCGCCCAGGCGTAGCGGTCTGCCGCGCCGTTCGGTGACGGTCACCTCGGCGAGGTCCTTGGGCGTGGTGATGGGGAGGATGTGGCGGACCCCGAGGCGCTGGTTGGGGGTGTCGATGAAGCCACCGGTTCCGACCACCGCGCCGTTCGAGAACTTCAGCAGGCCGACGTCCAGGGCGCCCGCGGTCGTCTCCATGACCTGGTCTAGCGAGACGCCGTGGGCCTTCATGCGTTCCGGTTCGACCTGCACCTGCAGCATCTGCAGCCGTTCGCCCCAGATGGGCACGTTCGCCACCCCGGGGACCCGCAGCAGGCGTGCCCTGATGGTCCAGTAGGAGATCATCGACATCTCGGTCAGGGAGCGGCTCTTGGAGGACAGCCCGATCTTCATGACCCGGCTGGTGGCCGACAGCGGCTGTAGCATCACCGGTGGGCTGGCCCAGGTCGGCAGGGTGGGCAGCACGGTGGCGATGCGTTCCTGCACCAGTTGTCGAGCCTGCAGCAGATCGGTCCCCATCTTGAAGATCAGCTCGATCGACGACAGCTGGGGAACCGACTGGGAGCGCATGACCTCCAGCCGTGGCATCCCGTTGAGCGCCTCCTCCAGCGGGACCGTGACGAGCTGCTCGACGTCGGCCGCAGAGAGGCCCAGGCAGGCGGTCTGAACCTGCACCCGCGGGGGCGCGAACTCCGGGAACACGTCCACGGGAATGTGGCGGAGCTGGGCCACGCCGAAGAACATCATCCCCGCCGCCAGCGCGACGGCGATGAACCGGAACCGCAGGCTCGCCCCGACGATCCAGCGCATGGTTGCCTGCCTACTCGCCACCGACCCCGAGCTCGGCGCCGAGGAGCTCGGGGGCACCGACGGTCACGACCCTGGTGCCGGCGGGGGGGCCCTTGAGGAGGACAGCCAGGTCCCCGGTGACGAAGTCGATGTCGATCCGCTTCCTGATGAAGGTCAGGGGCGCCGGGCTGGTGTAGACCCATGTATCGCCGTGCTCGTCGTAGAGCACGGCCGCGTACGGGATGGTCTTGCGCATGGCCGCGGGGCCGCGGCGCTGGCCGAGGGCCGCGGGCTTCGCGGCCACCCGGGCGTCCCGGACCTCGACCGTCTGGATGCCGAGCCGCTCGGCCGCCTGCCGGGTCAGGATCACCCGGCTCTGGTCGGTCCCCTGGATCTGCTCCACTCTGGCCTCGCCGGAGGCGGCCTCGCCGTCCTCGGCGGCCGGCGCGCGCCCGCACGCTGACACGCCGAGGGCCAGCGCGCCGATCAGCAGGAGTGTCGAGGCTCTCCATTGCTTGTGCTTGCCGTGCTGCATGGAACTTCCCCCCTCATCACGGGGTCGAGCTGAGCTGCGGTTGCAGGTCCGACGGGTCGGTTCGCCGGCGCGGGGCGAACTGCAGGTACAGGAACGGCAGGACCACCAGGCCGACCGCCGTCGAGGTCACCAGGCCGCCCAACAGGACGGCGGCGAGCGGACGCACGACGTCGAGACCGCCGATGCCGCCGAACCACAGCAGCGGGAGCAGGCCCAGGGCCACCGTCAATGCTGTCAGCGCGACCGGCGCCGCCCGTTCCTCCGCTCCGCGCAGCACCAGGCCGGCGCCGAACTCCTCGCCTTCCTGCTCGAGACCCTGGTTGTGCCTGATCAGCAGGACGCCGTTGCGCAGGGCAATCGCCAGCACCGCCAGGAACCCGGCAATGGAGCCGAGCGAGGTCATCCCCCCGCGGGTGAACGCGAGCGCGGCCAGCCCTCCGCCTACCAGGGCCAGGGGAAGGGTCAGGAAGACGAGCGTGGCCAGGCGCCAGCTGCCGAAGGCCGCCTGCAGCAGCAGGAGGATCCCGACAGCGGCGGCGACCGCGACGCTCAGCACGCGCAGCCGAGCCTCGTGCCGCTCCGCTGACGCCCCGAGCACCTCGGCGTGGTGCTCGAGCGGGAACTGGATGCCCCGGACGCGCTGCTCCACGTCGTGCGTCACCGCGCCGAGCGAGCGGCCGCGGATGCCCGCGACCACGTCGACATAGCGCGAGACGGCGTCGTGGCGGATGGCGGTCGGGTTGGGCCGGATGCGCACCGTGGCCACGTCCCCGAGGCGCACTCTGCCACCGGCGGGCGTGTCGATCAGCATGTCCTGGATGCTGGTCAGGCTGTGGCGCACGCTGGGCTCCCCCCAGACCACCACGTCGAACACCTTCTGCTCCTCGAACAGGTTGCCGACGGTGACCCCCGATAGCAGGGTGGCGGCCGCCCGCCGGACGTCGCCCGGCTTGATCCCATGGCGCTGGGCCGCGGCCAGGTTGGTCTCGATCTCCACGGTCGGCTCGATGGACTGGGCGTTCACATGCGGCGCGACGACGCCACGGACGCCGGCGATGGCCCTGGCCACCTCCTGCGCCTTGGCCTGGAGCACCTGCAGGTTCTCGCCGTAGACACGCACGACGACGGGCTCGTCCTCGCCGCTTCGGAGCTGCCCGATCCGCTCCTCGGGATAGGCCACCAGGCTGTGTGCCAGGCCTGGGTAGCCGTTGAGCACGTGCCGGGCGGCAGCCACCGTCCTTGGCAGGTCGGCCCGGGGGTCGATGCTGACCCACAGCTCAGCGGAGTTGACGTTGACCACCTGGTCGGAGGTGATGGCGCGTCCGAGGTGGGCGCCGACGTCCCGCACGCCCGGGACCGACCGCAGCTCAAGGGCGGCCCGCCCCGTGATCCGGTCCATCTCCGGCCGGGACATGCCTGGGGCGGCATCCCAGTGGATCAGCAGGTCCCGGTCCTGGGCCGCCGGGAGCATCGGACGGCCGCCGAGCTGGGGCAGCACCGCGAGGCCAGCGAGCCCGATCACCCCGATGGCGACGTAGGCCAGGCGGGGCCGGAAGATGAGCCGCGTGAGCGCCGCGGCGCATCCGCGCTGCAGCCAGCGGAGCACCGGAGGCTGTCGGCGCGCCAGCGGCGCCCTGGCCAGGAGCAGCAGCGCCAGCGCCGGTGTGACGGCCAGCGCCACGGCCATCGAGGCCACGACGGCCAGCAGGTAGGAGACACCGAGCGGCCGGACGAATGAGCCGGTCACGCCCTGCAGGAAGAAGACGGGCACGGTGGCCACTGCGACCATCAGCGTCGCGTAGAGCATGGAGCCGCGCACCTCCAGGGAGGCGCGGAGGATCGCGGCCGCCGTGGACTCGTTGTCCGCCTCACCGAGCTGGCGGCGCTGGCCCAGCCTCCGCCTGAGGTTGTCGACCTCCACGATGGTGTCGTCCACGACGACGCCGAGGGCGATCACGAGCCCCGCCAGGACCATCGAGTTGATGGTGGCCCCGCGGTGGTAGAGCACGAGCGCGGCCGTCAGCAGGGACAGCGAGATGGTGACGAGGCTGATCAGCGCCACGCGCCAGCTGAGGTAGGCGCCGCCGAGGAGGACGACCATCAGGATCAGCCCGACGAGCAGCGCCACGGCCAGCTGGTGGGTCGCCGCCTCGAGAAAGGAGGCCGGCCGATAGACCCCGGTGTCGATCGTGATCCCGGCGAGGCCCGGCCGCATCTCATCGAGCGCCGCCTCCACCTGGCGGGTCACTTCGAGGGTGTTGGTACCCGGGAACTTCTCGACCACGAGCATGAGGCTGGGGCCGCCGCCGGCGACCGCCGCGCCGATGAGCGGCTGGTGGTCCTCCACGACCCGGGACACGTCGGCGAGGCGCAGCACCCTGCCGCCGGTGTCCTCCACGGCCACCTGCGCCAGGTCCTTGGCGGTCAGGATGGGGAGGACGTGCTGGATCCCGAGCCGTTGGTTGGACGTGTCGATGAACCCGCCGGTGCCGGGCGTCGAGGCTTCGGTGAAGCTCAGCGGCGACACCCACAGCGCGTTCGCCGTGGTCTGGACGACCTGGTCGAGCGTGACGCCACGCTCCCGCAGCCTCTCCGGGTTCACCTGGACCTGGAGCTGGCGCTCCTGCTGCCCCCAGATGGCCACGTTGGCGACCCCGGGGACGCCCATGAGGCGGGGCCTGATCTTCCAGCGGGCCAGCACCGACATGTCGATCAAGGACAGGTCTTTCGAGGAGAGCCCGATCATCATGACCCGGCTCGTCGACGACAGAGGCTGGAGCACGACCGGAGCCTTGGACACGTTCGGGATCCCGCCGGGCGCCTGGATCAGGCGCTCCTGCACCAACTGCCGCGCCTTGAGGACGTCGGTCCCCGGCTGGAAAATCAGCTCGATCCGCGACAGCCCGGGAATCGACTCGGAGCGGATCCGGTCGAGCCATGCCACCCCGTTGAGCAGGTCCTGCTCGAGCGGGACGGTGACCAGTTGCTCGACCTCGGCGGCAGAGAGCCCGAGCGCCTCGGTCTGGATCTCCACCATCGGCGGGTTGAACTCGGGAAGGGTCTCCACCGGCATACGGCGAAGCTGCACGAACCCGAGGAGCAGTAGCGCCACGGCGACAAGAACGACCAGGAACCGCAACTTCAGGCTCGACCCGACGATCCAACGCATCATGGCTGGAGCCCCCCCACGGGAACGTTGCCGGTACTTCGCCGCGGGCGGCAGGCGCCGCTGGCGCCTGCTCTTGAGCCCTGGATGATCGACAGATCGTGCGGATAATCTCTGCTGGCCAGCATTCGCCCGCCGGCCTGTGCGCGGACAGTCATCGCGCC
>DASRJN010000329.1:0-7982 GCA_035649455.1 Acidimicrobiales bacterium | reverse complement strand
GCTGTACCCCCGCTGGGCGCTGCTCGACGAGGAGGCGTCCTACGTGTCGGCCTGGGTCGGCCTGGCCGAGCTGGCGTTGGGCGGCTGCACCACCTCGACCGACCACCTCTACGTCCACCCCGCGGGCGGCGGCGACCTGCTGTCGGCCGAGATCGAAGCGGCCCGGGGCCTGGGGATGCGCTTCCATCCCACCCGCGGGTCGATGTCGTTGTCCCAGAAGGACGGGGGCCTGCCGCCCGACTCGGTGGTCCAGGACGACGACACGATCCTGGCGGCCAGCGAGGAGGCGGTGGCCCGGCACCACGACCCATCCCCTGGCGCCATGGTCCGGGTGGCGCTGGCTCCGTGCTCGCCGTTCTCGGTGACGCCCGACCTGATGCGGCGGACCGCCGAGCTGGCGGCCCGGCTGGACGTGCGGCTCCACACCCACCTGGCCGAGGACCCCGACGAGGACCGGTTCTGCCTGGAGACCTACGGCTGCCGGCCCATCGAGCACTTCGAGGCGTGCGGCTGGGGCTCGGACCGCGCGTGGGTCGCCCACTGCATCTACCCCGACGAGGCGGAGATCGCCCGCCTGGGAGGGTGGGGCACCGGCGTTGCCCACTGTCCCAGCTCCAACATGATGATCGGCGGTGGCGGGATCGCCCCGGTCGCCGCCTACCGGGCGGCGGGCGTGCCGGTGGGGCTGGGGTGCGACGGCTCGGCGTCGACCGACTGCGCCTCGCTGTGGCTGGAAGCCCGCGGCGCCCTGCTGCTGGCCCGCCAGCGGGGCGGGCCCACGTCCTTCACCGCCCGCGACGCCCTCGACCTGGCCACCCGGGGCTCGGCCGCCTGCCTCGGCCGCTCCGGCGAGCTGGGCGTCCTGGCCCCGGGTGCGGCCGCCGACCTGGTGGCGTGGAGGCTCGACGGCCTCGCCTTCGCCGGCGCCCTGACCGACCCGGTGGAGGCACTGCTCCGCTGCGGCCCCACATCCGCCCACCACACCGTCGTCGCCGGACGCCCGGTGGTCGAGGACGGCGAGCTGCGGGCCACCGGCGTCGCCGACATCCTCACCCGCCACCGCGCCGCCGCTGCCCGGCTCCAGGGCCTGGATCAGGGCTAGGTCTCCGAGACGAGGTGCTCGGCGATGTCGTGCACCTGCTCGGGGGACGCCGCGGCCGCTTCGACGTAGAGCACGCCCGACGCGGCGCCCCGGATGTCGATGCGGGCGACAGCGGCCCGGGCGTCGTCACCCAGGTCCAGCAGGGTGCCCTCGTCGCTGTCCGCAGCGCGGTCAGCCAGGTCAGCCAGCTCGTCGGTGTCGAGCCCGAGGATGCGCTGGAGCGGGGGGATCACCAGATCGAAGGCCTCGGCCCGATCCGTGGCGATGATCCAGACCGTGACGTGGGCCTCGCCCACCGGCTCGCGGCACTCGACCTGGACGCCGCCGGCCCGTTCGAGCGCCGAGGCGTCGGACCCGGCGTCGCCGGACGCGCTGACCACCGTGACCTCCGTGCGCCGCTGCCGTAACCCTCGACCACCAACCGGCCCGGGTCCCTGGGGGCTTGCCCCCATTCGTCCACGAGGTGATCCACGACGGCTCACAGCACCGAAAAAAGCACGGCGGCGAACGCCGCCGACGGAAGGAGCCGTGAGATGAGTGGACGAATTCGCCTCAGCCTCGGACTGGCCGCCACCGCTGCCACCGCGGCCGCCCTCACCCTCGTCGCCCCAGCGGCGCACGCCACCGGCGGTAGCTGTGACCTCGGCGACGGCATCGTCGTTGAGGATGGGCAGACGTGGGGCGAGTCCGACGGCTTGGGCGGCAACGGGTTCTACAACTACGTGTGCCAGGACGGCACTCCGGTCTTCACCGGCTGGTCCTATGAGGACGACCCGACCAGAGTCAGGGTTCCTCTCGAGAGCTGACCGTCGCCGAGGTGCCGTTATTATAACAGCACCTCGGGCGTTCCTCGCTCGAGGTAGCGGCCCCAGCCGGGCTCGCCGCAGAATTGGCCGTCGCGGGCGACCACGCGGCCCTGGGACATGACCAGGGTGGGCCAGCCTCGGGGCAGGAGGCCCGCGTACGGCGAGTGGTCGACCTGCATGTGCAGGGCCTCGGCGTCGAGCGACTGGGCCCGGTCCGGGTCCCACACCACGATGTCGGCATCGGCGCCGGGGCGGAGGCAGCCCTTGCGGGGGAACAGCCCGAACGTGCGGGCGGGGGCCTCGGAGCACAGCCGCACCCAGTCCGCCGCGGTGATCCGGCCGGCCCGGACGCCCTGCCAGACCAGCGTGAGCCGGGTCTCCACGCCGGGCAACCCACCGGGGATCTCGGTGAAGTCGGCGAACCCCTCCGGCCGGTCCGCCAGCCCCCGCCGCCGGTCGGACGTCCAGAACGGGCAGTGGTCGGTGGCGACCGTCTGCACCCAGCCCCGGGCCAGGCCCTCCCACAGCTCCTCGAGGTGCCACGGGTCCCGTAGCGGGGGCGTGCACACGAAGTTCTCGCCGCCCGGTCCCTCCAGCACGGTGGCGTCGAGGTGCAGGTACTGCGGGCAGGTCTCGGCCTGGAGCGCCACGCCCCGCTCCTGGGCCGACCGCACCTCGGCCAGCCCGGGGGCGGACGACAGGTGGACCACGTACACCGGAGCGCCCGCCACCTCGGCCAGGCGGCCCACCCGGCTCACCGCCTCTGCCTCCAGCGCCGCGGGCCGGGTGTCGCGGTGTTCGACCACCCCGGTGCGGCCGTCGGCCAGCGCCTGGCGCCGGAGCGCCTCGATGGCCCCGCCGTTCTCGCAGTGCACCGTCACCAGCCCGCCGTGGCGGGCACAGGCCCGCAGCGTGTCGAACACCACGTCGTCGTCCACCTGCAGCAGCTGCGGGTAGGCGAGGTAGAGCTTGAAGCTGGTCACGCCCCGCTCGATGCAGTCCGCCACCACCGCCTCGGGCACTGCTTCGGTGAAGGTCATGTGCAGGCCTACGTCGACGGCGGCCGGCTCGGCCCAGCGCTGCCATGTGGCCAGCGCGGCGAGCGGGTCCTCGCCGCGGTAGGCCGTGACGTAGTCGATCACGGTGGTGGTGCCGCCCACCGCCGCGGCTGCGGTCCCGGTGGCAAAGTCGTCGGACACCCGCACTGCTCCCACCGGCAGCTGCATGTGGGTGTGGGCATCCACGCCTCCGGGCACCACCAGCCGCCCGGTCACGTCCTCCACCGGCTCTCCCACCAGGCCGTCGCCGACCTCTGCCACCCGGCCGTCCGGTCCCACGAGCACGTCGGCCACCCGCTCGCCGTCGACGTCGAGGACCGTTCCGCCCCGGAGCAGCACGGCGCCACCCAACCACATGGACGGCGCTTCACCAACCAGTAACATGCGCGAATTCAACAGTTCGTTGAGGCCGAGCAACCTCGACGCCCGTGACCGTCCTTGTTCCCGACCGACTCGACGATGCGTTGGCCGCTCTGGACAGCGACCCGGCGCTCACCGTTCTGGCGGGCGGCACCGACCTGATGGTCGAGCTCAACTACGGGCGACGGCGTCCCATCGACGTGCTCTCGCTGCGCCGGCTGGCCGCACTGCGGGACTGGCACGTCGAACGCTCCGCCGCGGGCGCCGACACACGCGAGGACACGGTGGTGCTCGGGGCCGCCGTCACCTACACGACGCTGCTCGGGGACGAGCTGGCCCGACTGCTGCCGGCGCTGGCCCAGGCGGCCCGCACGGTGGGCAGCCCGCAGATCCGCAACGCCGGCACCATCGGCGGCAACCTGGTCACGGGCTCGCCCGCGGGCGACACGCTCCCGGTGCTGGTGGCCCAGGAGGCCACGGTCGAGCTGGCCTCGGCCCGGAACGGCCTCCGCCGCCTGCCGGTGTCCGACTTCCTGACCGGCCCCAAGCAGACCGCCCGGCGCCCCGACGAGCTGCTGGTGGCCGTGCGGATCCCCGTCCGCCCCGGGCGCAGCGAGTTCCTCAAGATCGGGGTGCGCAACGCCATGGTCATCGCGGTGGCGAACTGCGCGTTGGTGGTCGACCGCGAGCGGCGGGCGTTGCGCTGCGCGCTGGGCTCGGTGGGCCCGGTCCCCATCCGGGACCCGGCCGCCGAGCTGTGGGCCACCACCCGCCTCGACTGGGACGGCCACGCCGCCCCCCATCCCTCGGTGGTCGAGGGGTTCGGCCGGCGCATGGCGGCCGCGTCCCGGCCCATCGACGACCATCGGGCCACCGCCGCCTACCGGCGCCACGCGGTCGGGGTCATGGCCCGCCGGGCGCTCGAGCGGGCCTGGAGGCCGGCGGCGTGAGCACCGAGACGGTCGAGCCCACCTACGAGCTGACGGTGAACGGCGTGGTGCGGCCGGTGGCCGGGGCGCACCAGGGCGACAGCCTGCTGCACGTCCTGCGGGACCGGCTCGGCCTGCCCGGGGCCAAGAACGCCTGCGAGCAGGGCGAGTGCGGGTCGTGCTCGGTGCTGGTCGACGGCGTGCTGGTGTGCGCCTGCCTCGAGCTGGCCGAGGCCGCCGTGGGGTGCGCCATCACCACGGTCGAGGGACTGGCGCCGGCGGGGGCCGAGCCGGGCGATGCCGCGCTGGCGTCCGACGTGCTCACCGACGTGCAGCAGGCCATGGTCGAGGCCGGCGGCGTGCAGTGCGGGTTCTGCACGCCCGGGTTCGTGGTCGCCATCCACGACCTGCTCGACCGGGTGCCCGAGCCGAGCCCG
Source organism: Acidimicrobiales bacterium (assembly GCA_035649455.1). Taxonomy (GTDB): domain Bacteria; phylum Actinomycetota; class Acidimicrobiia; order Acidimicrobiales; family VFJN01; genus ZC4RG19. Next base: position 3,290 of record DASRJN010000329.1, on the reverse strand, counting down.
CTGGACGTGCGCGAGGCGCTGGCGGGAAACCTGTGCCGCTGCACCGGCTACGGTCGCATCCTCGCCGCGGTCGACCAGGTGGTGGCAGTACGGTCGCGGAGCAACGGTGACTGACCTCCAGGCCCCGCCGAGTCGGGGCGGATCGGCCGGCGGGCGCGTCGGCGACAGCCCGATCCGCCCCGACGGCAGGCCCAAGGTGCAGGGCCGGTTCGCCTTCTCGTCCGACCTTTACGCCGAGGGCATGCTGTGGGGCCGCACGCTGCGGTCGCCGCACCCGCACGCCCGCATCGTCGCCCTCGACGTCGGCCCCGCGCTGGCCATCGCCGGTGTCTCGTGCGTGGTCACCGCCGACGACGTGCCCGGGGCCGCCACCTACGGGCTCATCTCCGCCGACCAGCCCGTGTTCGCCCGCGACGTGGTGCGCTACGTCGGCGAGCCGGTGGCGGCGGTGGCCGCGGATCATCCCGACACCGCCCGCCAGGCGTTGGACGCCATCGTGGTGACCTACGAGCCGCTGCCACCGCTGGTCGACGCCGAGGCCGCACCGGACGAGCCGCCGATCCATCCCGACGGCAACGTCATCCGCCGCATCGTCGTGTCCCATGGCGACGCCGAAGTCACCGGCGACGTCGTGGTCGAGGGGACTTACGAGGTCGGCATGCAGGACCAGGCCTTCCTCGGCCCGGAGTCGGGGCTGGCCGTGCCCGACGGCGAAGGCGGGGTCGACCTGTGGGTCGCCACCCAGTGGCTGCACGAGGACCGGGACCAGGTGGCCGCGTGCCTGGGCCTGGCCCCCGAGCAGGTGCGCCTCCACCTGGGCGGCGTGGGGGGCGCCTTCGGCGGTCGCGAGGACGTGAGCATGCAGGTCCACGCCTGCCTGCTGGCCCTCACCTCGGGCCACCCGGTGAAGATGAGCTACCTGCGGGACGAGTCGTTCCTCGGCCACGTGCACCGCCATCCCGCTCGCATGCGCTACCGGCACCACGCCACCTGGGACGGCCGGCTCGTCAAGGTCGAGGCCGACCTGCTGCTCGACGGCGGCGCCTACGCGTCGTCGTCGGCTGCCGTCGTCTCCAACGCGGCCCGGTTTGCCTGTGGGCCCTACCGGGTACCGCATGCCTTCATCGACGCGTTGGTCGTCAGGACCAACAATCCTCCTTGCGGCGCCATGCGCGGCTTCGGGGCAGTACAGGTGTGCTTCGCCCACGAAGCGCAGATGGACCGTCTCGCCGCCCGGCTGGGGCTCGACCCGGTTGAGTTGCGGCTCAAGAACGCACTCGGCCCCGGTGACGTGCTGCCCACCGGTCAAGTCGTCACGGGCACGGCGCCGGTGGCCGAGTGCGTCCGAGCCGCGGTGTCGTACCCGCTGCCGCCCCCAGCGGGCGACGGCGTGCTGGAGCGGCCGGGCGGGGCGGGCCGCACCGACGATCCGTCGCGGACCCGCCGGGGCGTGGGCGTGGCGGTCGGGTACAAGAACCTCATGTACTCGGAGGGGTTCGACGACACGTCGGAGGCGCGGGTGCGGCTGGCCGGCGGCGTGGCCACGGTCTCGTGCGCGGTGGCCGAGGTGGGGCAAGGGTTCGTCACCATCGCCGGCCAGATCGCCCGCACCGTGCTGGGCTGCGAGGCGGTGGTGCTGGAGCCGCCCGACTCGGCGGCGATGGGGTCGGCCGGATCGTCGTCCGCCTCCCGCCAGACGTGGATGTCGGGCGGGGCGGTGGAGCGGGCCTGCCGGCTGGTCGCGGACCAGGTCCGGTCCGCCTACGCCCGCCGGCTGGGCGTGGCGCCCGAGGCCGTCGCCCGGGCCGACGACGGCAGCCTGGTCCTCGCCGCGGGCGGCCCGTCGGTGACCGTGGCCGAGGCGGCGGGCGACGAGGTGTTCGAGGCGTCGGCCGTCCACCGCCACCGGCCCACGGTGCCGCTGGACGAGCGGGGCCAGGGCGACGCCGACGTCAGCTTCGTGTTCGCCGCCCACCGGGCCGTGGTCGACGTCGATCCCGACCTCGGGCTGGTGCGGGTGGTGCAGATCACCACCGGCCAGGACGTGGGCCGGGTGCTGAACCCCACGCAGGTCATCGGCCAGATCGAGGGCGGCATCGCCCAGGGCGTCGGCCTGGCCGTGATGGAGGAGATCGTGATGGACGCCGGGCTGGTCCGGAACCCGAGCTTCACCGACTACCTGATCCCCACGGTGGCCGACGCCCCCGAGGTGCTGGCCACCTGCATCGAGCAACCCGAGCCCGACGCCCCATTCGGCGCCAAAGGGGTGGGCGAGCCGCCGACCATCTCGTCGACCGCCGCGGTGGCCGCCGCCATCCGGGCGGCCACGGGGGTGGACGTGACCCGGGTGCCGGTCCGACCCTGGGACCTGGTATGAGCGACGACAAGCGCGAGATCCTTAGCTGGGAGGAGTTCGGCGTGGCCAGCCGGGACCTGGCCCAGACGGTGGCCGATTCCGGCTACCGGCCCGACGTGGTGGTGGCGGTGGCCCGGGGCGGCCTCACGGTGGCCGGCGCCTTGGCCTACGCACTGGGGGTCAAGAACTGCGGCACCGTGAACGTCGCGTTCTACACGGGCGTGGACGAGCGGCTCGACGTGCCGGTGGTGCTGCCGCCCACGCTCGACATGGTGGACGTGGCCGGGCTGCGAGTCCTGGTGGCCGACGACGTTGCCGACACCGGCCACACGCTGCGCCTGGTGCGGGAGGTGCTCGCCCAGCACGTAGCCGAGGCCCGCACCGCCGTCCTGTACCACAAGCCCCGCTCGGTGGTCCGGCCCGACTACACCTGGCGGGAGACCGAGCGGTGGATCGAGTTCCCATGGTCCTCGGAGCCGCCGGTGGTCGGCGGGGAGCCGGGGTGAAGGTCCAGGTCGAGCGCCTGCTGGCCGACCTGGCGGCGCTGGCCGAGGTCGGCGATACGGGCGACGGCGGGAACTGCCGGCTGGCGCTCACCGACGATGACGCCGGTGGGCGCGAGCTGGTCGTGGGCTGGATGCGGGGTCTGGGCCTGGACGTGCGGGTCGACCGCATCGGCAACGTGGTGGCCACCCGCGCCGGCCTCGACTCGGGAGTGGCCCCGGTGATGACAGGCAGCCACATCGACACGGTCCGCACCGGCGGGCGCTACGACGGCACGCTCGGCGTCCTGGCCGGCCTGGAGGTGGTGCGGGCGCTGGACGACGCCGGCATCCGCACCCGGCGGCCGCTCGCGGTCGCCTTCTTCACCGACGAGGAGGGCAGCCGCTTCGCCCCCGACATGCTGGGCAGCCTCGTCTACGCCGGCGGGATG
>DASRJN010000328.1:0-8151 GCA_035649455.1 Acidimicrobiales bacterium | reverse complement strand
GCTGCCCTGGGCGTCGACCGCGTTGGTGATGATGTTGGCTTCGGGGTTGACCTTGGCCCTGACGTCGAAGTTCTCACCGTGGTGCTCGATCCACAGGTCGGTGAGCTGGTACTCGGTCTTCCAGCCCCGCAGCTTCGCCTCGAGCGCCGGGCCCGACACGCCCTTCTCGAGCAGCGACCGCACCTTGGGCTCGATCTCCCGGGCGGCCAGGTTGACGTGCTGTTGCTTGTCCTCGGGCAGGTCCTGGCGGGGCTTGGGGCCGAGGCCCAGCTTGGCCTTGGCCGCGTCGACCTTGTCCTTGGCCCAGGCCTTGGCGCCTTCGACCTTGCCCTTGACCCAGGCCTTGCCCTTCTCGAACTTGCCCTTGACCCAGGCGGCGCCCCGCTTGGCCAGGTTGATGATCGGGCGGGCGAGCTTGAGGGCGCCGTTGATGACGAAGTCGACGGCCTGCTCGACCGGCTTGCGGAGCTTGTCGAAGATCTCCTTGATCTTCTCGCCGATGCCGCCGAGGCCGAGCAGGCTGGCAAGGAAGCCGATGAGCAGGGGAAGGATCCGCGACAGCGTGTCCTCGATGCGCTTGGCGACGCCGCCGACCCCGCCCCCGACGATCGACTCGATGGAGTCGAGCACCGAGTCGACGAACTCCTTGATCTGGCTGCCCTTCTCGACGAAGAACATCACGACGTCGTAGATCATCTTGCAGGCCTTGATGAAGGCGGCCGCCGGGTTGAGCGCCGAGATCAGCCACGTGATCCCCGCCTTGATGATCTTGACGACGACGAAGTCCTGGATCGCCCCCATGACGGTGTCCTTGAGGTCGGACAGCTTGTCGATCAGGAACCTCCACAGGCCGCCCACCCCCTCCCGGGCCAGGGTCTGGAAGAAGTCCACGCCCTTCTCGACGGCCCCCATGGCGGCTTCGCCGATGCGGCCGACGATCTTGGTGCGGATCCGCATCCAGGTCAGCCCCAGGATCGACAGGATCAGCTTGATGATGCCCTTGAGGTCGAAGCTGTCGGGCAGCTCGATCCCGGCGTCGCCCAGGGCACCGAACAGCCAGCCCTGGAGCCCCTTCTTGAGGTGCTCGTAGATGTTGGAGGCGAAGTTCTGCACGCCGCTCTTGACTGCGTTGACCAGGTTGCCCAGGAAGCCGATGGGATCCCTGAGGATCTTGCCGATCGCCCCCGCGGCCCGGGCCAGCACCCCGAGCAGCATGTCCTTGAGCTTGAGGATGGTCTTGATGGCCCCGCCGATGGCGTCCTTGGCCTTGTCCCACAGGCCCCGGTTCTCGGCCTGGAGCTCCTTGATCTCCTCGTCGACCGCATTGCGGGCGTCGGCATAGCGCTGGGCCAGGTCGTCGACCAGGGCCTCCTGCTTCTCGTCGATCTCCGACTCCAGCGTGTCGAACTTCCCGCCGACGTCCGACGCCGCCTTCTGGGTGATCTTCTGCAGCTGGGCGGGCCGGCTCTTCACGTAGGCGGCGATCTGCGCCTTGCCCTGCTCGATGCGGCCCTTGGCCCGGGTCAGCTCCTGGCCGACCAAGTCGGCGACGGCCGAGATGACTGCCTCCATCTTGGACTCGTAGAGCTTGCGCGACTCGAGGAACAGGTTGTTGGCCTCGGCCGGCATCCCGGCGAACTTGTCCTTCAGCCACCGCCCGGCGCCCAGCAGACCGGAGTAGCGCTCGTCCTTGTAGCGGCCCATCCGGGCCTTGTGGTCGGCGGTGAAGGCCGCCTTGGCCAGCTTCTCGCCCTCGTCGAAGCGTGTGGCCACCGCGGTGTCGAGGTTGGTCAGGATCGTGCGGACCTCGGTCTGGGTGGCGTCGAAGATCTTGTTCATCTCCGCCGCCGCCTCCTGGTAAGCGGCGTCATCCTTGGACTTCGCCGCCCCCTTGTCCCCGGCCACCTTGGACAGGATCGAGGTCTTGCTCCCCGCCATCCCGGCCACGGCCGATTGGCCCGACTGCGTCGCCCCCTGGGTCGCCTGGGCCAGGGTCGCCGCCTCGTTCTGGCGGACCTGGGCCGGCGCGGTGTCCGAGTGCTGCTCGCCCGCCTGCTTGGCCGCCAGCGCCTCGGTGAACTCCGGCTCGTTCGATTTGGCCAGCTGGTCCTCGGTGACGTCCGCCTCGGCCATCTGGGCGTCGGTCTCCGCCTTGCCGGCCCCGAGATCGGTCTGCGCGGCCGGCGCCTTCTCGGGCATCGCCGCCCCCGTCGCCGGCACCGAGGGCTTCGGCGTCGGCTCGGGGGCCAGGGGGGTCACCGGCTTGTCCTTGGCGACCGACGTGTCGGGCGCTGCGTTGGTCTGGTCCGCGATGTCCTTCGCCGATGCCTGCTTGCCCGACGTCACCTGCCCCATGACCTCGGACTTGACCCCATCCGCCTTGCCGGACTCCGCGAACTTGTCCGCCTCGTCGAGGTTGTGCGGGGCCTTGGCCGCGATCGCCGAGCGCACCGCCGCCATGAACTTGGCCTTGTCGAACCCCGCCGGCTTGGCCGCCGCCATCTTGTCCGCCTGGGCCGCCTTGGCCTGGGCGGCCCTGTCGTTGGGCGGTGCCACCGCCGCGTCCCCGGCCTTGCGCGCCTCGGCCGCCGGCGCGGGATGGGCCCTGAGGCCCTTTGCCGTCCCTTTGACGGCCGAGGCGACCTTCGCGAACCGGGGATCGCCGTGCGGGTCCACCGGGCCCGGCTCCGGTGGCGGCGACGGATGGCCGCCGTCTGCCCGCCGCTGCACGATCTCGGCGGGCGCCGCCGCCATCTGCACGTCGCCCGCCACCCGCAGGTCACGCCCCCCGCCCGGACCCGCGGCCACGGTGCCGCCGCCCGTCGCCCCACCGCTCGTGGCCGTGCCGTCGCCCGCCCTCGCCGGACGCGCCCGCGCCACCAGGCGCGCCACCGCGGCGTTCCCCGCACTCCGCTGCAACCGCATCAGGCCGGGAGCCGTCAGCCGGCGTCCGGGCCGGGCCGCCGATCCCCCCGGCTCGCCACCCCCGTCCCTCGCCCGCTCCCCGGCGACCACATGCGGGCGCGCGGCGCGATGGTCGTGGCTCTGCTCGGGACGGTCGGCTGTTGTACCCATGCGTCTTCGCCAGCGTGCAACCGGGGGACGCCTCAGAGAACGGCGGATGGCGCGTCCGAACGGGCAGCGCTCCCTGCCCCTTGGGGCAACCCCCGTGGCCAGGCCCTCCCAGGTGGTAGGACGCCACCGCCTGGCGCGTCCGGGCTCAGGCGGTCGACGCGACGGCGAACACGTCCCACTCGCCGGGAACGCCTTTGAGGACGTGCCGGCCGCGGTCGTCGAAGTCGATGCCACTGCCGCCGACCAGGTCCCGCACCGTCGACGACACGAAGACCTCGCCGGGGCCTGCGATCGCCGAGATCCGGGCGCCGATGTGTACCGTGATCCCCGCCACGTCGTCACCCCGCAGCAGGAACTGGCCGACGTGCAGCCCGGCTCGGATCCGGAGGTCGAGCTGGTCGGCTCCGTCGACGATCGCCTGGGCGCAACGGATCCCGCGGGCGGGGCCGTCGAAGCGGGCGAGCACACCGTCACCGGTGGAGCGCACCATCGTCCCGCGGTGCCGCTCGATCTCCTCCGTGACCACGCGGTCGTGCGCGTCCAGCAGCTGGCGCCAGCGCCGGTCGCCGAGCTCGGCGGCCCGCGGCGTGGAGTCGACGATGTCGGTGAACAGCACCGTCGCCAGCACGCGGTCGATGTCCGTCCTAGGGCCTGGTCGCACCCCCGTGATGAACTCCTCGATCAGGTCGACCGCGTCGTCCTCCTCGTTGTCGACCAGGCTGAGATGCCAGTCGCCGGGCAGCTCGACCCGACGCGCGCCCGGGATCAGCGAGGCCATCGCCACGGCACGGTCCCGACCGAGCACGGGATCGCCGCTGCGATGGAGGACCAGCGTCGGGGCCGAGATCACCGGCAGGACGCCACGGAGGTCGTTGGTGAAGTTCATGTCCAGGAGAGCGCTGGCCATCCGCGGGGTCATCGAGTAGCGCTCGAACTTGGCAATGCGCTGGACGTCGGCACTCCCCCCGACCCGCACGAGCGACGACATCACCTGGCCGGTGCCCCAGGCGCCGAGGACCCAGGGCACCAGCATCGAGCGGAGCTCCCCGGGCGGGGGCGGGCCGGCGCCTGCCGACCACAGCACGAGCGACGACACGCGCTCCGGGTAGGTGGCAGCGAAGAGCGCGGACATCGAGGCCCCGTCCGAGATGCCGACGATCGCCGCCCGTTCGATCCCTTCGGCGTCCATGACCAGACGCAGGTCGTCCATGCGCTGCTCGAGGGTCGCCGGCCCCGTCAAGCGATCGGACAGCCCGACACCCCGCTTGTCGATCTGGGTGACGGTTGCGAACTGCGCGAGCCGATCGAACAACCGGCCACCGAAAGGCGGCTCCCACATCAGCTCGACGTGGGTGGCGAACCCCGGCAGGACCACGACGTCGATCGGCCCGCGTCCCGCCCGGCAGTAGGCGATGCTCAGCTCACCCGTGTCCGCGTACCGCGTCGGCGGCCTGTCCACAGTCGGACAGTAGCTACGGCACGTCAGACCGGGATCGACTGGAGCACACAGAACTCGTTGCCTTCGGGATCCCTCAGGACCACCCACGACGGCTCGCCTTGGCCGATGTCGGCGGGGGTGGCCCCGAGGTCGAGGAGTCGGGCCACGGCCGCATCCTGGTCGTCGGGACGGAAGTCGAGGTGCAGGCGGTTCTTGACTGTCTTCCTCTCAGGGACACGGACGAAGAGGAGCCCGGGCAGCCGCTCGGGCTCAGGGCGGATCTCGAACGCCTCGGGGTCATCGTTGACCACGACCCACTCGAGGGCGGTCAGCCACCACCTGCCGAGCCCCCCGGGGTCCTCTGCGGCCACGATGACTTGCTCCCACTCGAGTGCCATCGGCTCATCTTCCCGCATCTGCTCACCCTGTCGGTCGCCGGCCGCCGGACGGCCGGTCGGCGCGGTACGGTCGCACGCGTGCGCTGGGCCATCGCCATCCCGCAGTACGTCCGTGACGGCACCTTCGACCCGGGCGCGATGCGTGCCTACCTGACCCGGGCCGAGGAGCTGGGACTCGAGAGCGCCTGGACGCAGGAGAACCTGCTGGGCGCGATGCCCGTCATCAGCCCGCTCGAGCTGATGTCCTACGCGGCCGCGTGCACCGAGCGCCTGCGGCTCGGCTGTGCGGTGTTCGTGAGCCCGCTCCACACCCCGATCCACCTGGCCAAGAGCTTGGCGTCGCTCGACCAGCTCAGCCGGGGCCGGGTCGAGGTCGGGCTGGGGGTCGGCGGCGGCTTCCGCGACTTCGCCGCCTTCGGGCTGGACAACGCCCACCTCGTAACCCGCTTCACCGAGGGCGTGGCCATGATGAAGGCGCTCTGGACCGAGGACACCGTCACCTTCGCCGGCCGGTTCTGGCAGACGGAGGGCGCCCGCCTGGAGCCCAAGCCGTTCCAGAAGCCGCACCCGCCGATCTGGTTCGGTGGCAGCCACCCCGACGCCTTGCGCCGGACAGTCCGCCTGGCCGATGGCTTCTTCGGCGCCGGCTCGACCTCGACGGCCGACTTCGCCGCCCAGGTGGGCGTGCTGCGCGCCGAGCTGGAGCGGGTCGGCCGCGACCCAGCCGGCTACCCGGTGGCCAAGCGGGTCTACCTGGCCGTCGATGACGACGCGGACCGGGCCCGCCAGGGCCTCGCCGCCGAGCTCGACCGGCTGTACGGCGGCTATGGGCTGCGGGACATGGAGGAGCGGGTGGCGGTCTACGGCCGGCCCGACACGGTTGTGGCCGGGTTGCGGGCCGTCGCCGAGGCCGGAGCGGAGATGATCCAGCTCAACCCCATGTTCGACCACGCCGCCCAGATGGAACGCCTGGCCGCCGAGGTCCTGCCCCAGCTGTGAGGGCCGGGATCAGTCTTCGGCGAGCACTTCGCGGAGCCTCGCGGCGAACGCGGCCGGGTCGTTGTCGGGCGACCATTGGTTGGCCGCGAACCCGCCGTGGTCGCCGGGGAAGATCACCGGCTCGACGCCGAGCAACCGTGCGACCGCCTCACCACCCCGCCGGGCCAATTCGCCCTCACCCCGCGCGCCGATCGCGGGCACTATGCGCACGGACGACGCGCGCAGGGCTGCCGCGTCGGGCGTGAACGGCGGCATGGCGAGGTTGCCGCTCAGCAGCAGGTCATCGCGGGAGCCGTCGTCCTCGGTGGGGAGACCGAACTGGGTCGGGTCTGGCGCGGGCCGGTCCAGGTAGTCGTCGGGCAGCAGGCCCTGATGCATGACCACCTGGATGAACTTCGCCATGGCGGGGCCGAAGCCCTCGTGCTGGTAGGTGGCGACGATGTCGGCGTTCACCTTGATCGCCATCTGACCGTCCTCGAGCAGCGGGAACACCGGTGGCTCGTGGGAGACGAAGGTGCGCACGTCCTCGGGGTGGGCGACCACCCAGTGCAGGCCGCACATGCCGCCGCCGCTCGACCCGAATGCGTCGACCGGCCCGAGCCCGGCGGCCTCGACGACGCGGTGGTAGTCCTCGGCATGCACCTCGGCCGTGAGCGCGCCGCCGGGCTCGCGGGTGCTCCGCGCCATGCCGCGCGGGTCATAGGTGATGACCGTGCGGTCGGTGAAGTGACCGACCAGCTGCTCGAAGCCCGAGGCGCCCATCGGCGAGCCGAAGATGAAGAGCGGGCGTTTGTCGCTCGGGGTGTCGGGCTCACGGATGTCGTACGTCAACGTGGCGCCGGGCACGTCGACGGCGTGGGTGGTCTGCGCGGTCATGTGCGCTCCTTCGTGGGGTCCTCGCCATCCTGACTGGTGCTGTGCTCGGAACTCATCGGTCAGCAGCCCCGCGACCTCCTGCCGCACCCGCCATCGCCTCCAGCGATGGCCTCCAGCACCGTCGGTTGATCACGACCGCCCACCGAACTGCCAGTTGTGGACTTCGACGGCCGCGTACCGCTCCCGGGTCAGGACGGCGCATGCGGTGTCCGGGTCCGGCGCCCGGACCAGAGCTGCCGTGCCCAGCCAGGTGGCGGCGTCGTCGGACAGCAGCGGGCCGTACGCCACGAGCTCGTCCCGGTCGGGCGGCACGGCCGTGTCGATGGCCTGCCCCGAGCCGAGGCCGAGCACGAGGTACCGGTTACCACCGGCCCGGCCACCGGGAAAGTCCCACATGGTGCGCCCCAGCGTGTTGCGCCACCGGCGCAGCAGCACATCCCGGTACACGCCGGCCTGGTAGTTGGGCTCGTCGAACGCGAACGCGCGGCCGGCGGCGGGGTCTGGCAGGTCGACGATGTGCACGCTGCCAGTGGGCGTGTCGCCGTCACTGGCGAGGGTCGGGCCCCGGGCGATCATCTCCGTCGCATACCGGTCCATGTAGGACCAATGCTCTTCCAGCATCTCGTCGCGCAGGGCCACCGAGCCGGGCCGATCGCGGTGGTAGCAGAAGAACTCCATGCCCAAAGTGTCCATCGCCTGGTGGGACCCGGGTCGTGAACCTGGCCGAAACGCGAGTCAGCGCCGGACGAAACCGGCGCTGATCTGGGGGTTCGAGTCGAGCGACCTGGCCGACTTGCAGGCACCTGCGTCCAAGAGGTGCCCAAGACCCGCTACCTCGGTCAGGTGGTGACGATGATGAGTGCGATCACGCCGATCGCGACGATCGCGACGATGGCGAGCCCGATCAGTGTCGTGCCCGGAGACCGGCGGCCTCGTGAGGAGCCCGCGGCGAACGGGTGGAGTGCCCGCTCACGGTGTTCCTTCACGTCGTACTCGATCGCTGGGCGCGTGCCGACCTTGGGAAGGTGTCGTCGACCCTTGCGCTTCATTCCCGACGAGCCCATCGGGCCGAGCATATCCGGGGGGAGGAGATGCGGAGTCTGACCTGGGCGGACTCCCCGGAATGCCGCCGAGGATCGCGCCTGCGGTGGCCCGGGCCGGGCTGCCCGAGCAGCTCCGGTTCCACGATTTGCGCATGGAGGCGCTGGCCGCACGCCGCGTGACGGCCGGTGTGCCCAAAGCGTGCCCAAGTCCCGTGGTTGACCTGTCCCAGACGCGCATCAGCGCCGGTCGGAACCGGCGCTGATCTGGGGGTTCGGATGGAGCGGACGACGGGATTCGAACCCGCGACCCTCACCTTGGCAA
>DASRJN010000327.1:0-20861 GCA_035649455.1 Acidimicrobiales bacterium | reverse complement strand
CTGTCGCCGGACCCCGAGATGGTGCTGATGCGCCCCTTTGTCCCGCAGAGCAACGAGAACACCGAGACCCAGCAGCTGACGGCGTTCATGGCCGCGCGCATGGACGGCGAGCACTACGGCGAGCTCGTCGTCTACCAGATGCCGTCGGGCCGGCTCCCACCGGGGCCGGGCATCGCCGCGGGCGCCATCAGGGGAGACGAGCAGGTGTCCGACCAGGACACGAGGAACGGGCTCGGCAGCTCCCAGGTGCTGTACGGCAACCTGCTGCTCATCCCCATCGACAACGCCCTGGTCTACGTCCAGCCGTTCTACGTGGTCGACGAGAGCGAGGCCCGTCAGCTGCCCCGGCTCACCAAGGTCATCGCCACGTTCGGCGACCAGGTGGTGATCGAGGACACCCTCACCGAGGCCCTCGCCTCGCTGTTCGGCCAGACGATCCCCACGCAGCAGCAGCCGCCCACCGAGACCGAGCCCCCGGGGGGCGAGCAGCCGCCTGCGGTCACGGGTACCGCCTCCGAGCAGGCCCAGCAGCTCCTGGCCGAGGCGGAGGGCCTGTTCGCCGAGGCCGACCAGGCACTGACCGACGGCGACCTGGGCACGTTCGAGGACAAGCTCGACCAGGCCCGGGCCAAGGTCCAGCAGGCCAACGAGATCCTGGCGGGCGCGTCACCCGGCTCGAACACGGCCGGCGGAGGCACCACCACGACGACGGCTTCCAGCACCACGACGACCACAGCTGCGGCGGCGGAGACCACCCCGGTGAGCTTCCGGCCTCCCTGAGTTGGCGATGCCGCCGGGGCGGGCTATGTTGGCTGTCCCCAACGACGCGGGGTGGAGCAGTCTGGTAGCTCGTCGGGCTCATAACCCGAAGGTCGCGGGTTCAAATCCCGCCCCCGCCACCAAAGCGTCCGCAGGTCAGGCCCGGTCCCCGCGACCGGGCCTCTTGCTGTTCGGGGGCCTGGTGGCCGTTGGGGCACCAGGCGTCGCCGTCCGGAGTGGCGGTCGCGCGGCTTACTCGCCAACGACATTCCATTGATCGATCAGCCACCGCCAGGTGCCGTCGGGCTGACGGCGAGCGACCTCGGCGGTCACCCCGCCGTCGACGAGGCGAGTCGAGCCCAGTGCCAGGTCACCGACCCTGAGAGCGGGTTGCTGGTCCCCAAGCGTCAGCTGCACCCCAGACGCGACGAAGTCGCTGAACACGCGACGGATTGCCTCGCTCCCAATCGCCACATTCCCGGGCGAACATGCCATCACCGCGTCCGGCTCGTAAAGCGCTACGAGGCCTTCGACATCGCCTGCGTTCACTCGTTCCACGAAGAGGCGCTCAAGGTCCTCGGGCTCGACTGCGGGTACCCGATCCTCGCTACTCATGCTGGTCCTCCTCACGGATCATCCCGCGTCCACCCGCGTGGCGTTCCGATCGGGACGTTACGAGCCCGTACGCGAGACAACGGGAGTGGCAGGACGCCCGAGCGCGGTGTCCCAGACCGCGCCGGCGGCCGAGCGCCAGCGGAAGGCGCGGGCGGCGGGTGACACGCCGACGGCGTGCCGGGGAACGCGCACCCGGAGCGGGCGGGATCGGATCGAGAACCGGAGCGGGGGCTCGAGGTCGAGTGACTCGCCGTCGACCCCGGCCGGGATCGCGCCGCCCGACGTGACCTCGAACGCGTCGGTCACCCACGTGAGCAGGCCGGCAAACCGCACCGGGTGGCCGATGGCCAGCGCGGCGGCGAAGGCGGCCGCGGCGAGATCGTTCTGGATCTCCAGCGCGATGATGCCCAACTGCCCGCTGTTCAGGCGCGGCCGGGACCCGCCTCGCGCGCCATACGGGTTGTTGGAGACCTGGACGAGATGAGCACCGTCGTGGCGGCCGCACTCCCCGTCAACGAAGCGGAGGTCGAACGGTTTCGTGCTCGGCCCCAACACCGCGGGAATCGTGGCCAACGTGGTGTCCACCTTCGCGTCGCGGTAAGCGGGAGACCGCACGATCGTCGCGTACAAGCCCAGCGACACGTTGTTGAGGAAGGCTCGGCCGTTCACGTCGCCCACGTCCACGACCCGTTCCACCGCCTCGCCGTAGGCGTCGAGCGCGCCCACGACGTCATCCCGATCCAGCCCGAGATCGATGGCGAGATGGTTACGGGTCCCCGCCGGCACCACCACCATCGGGACGTCCCGCTCGCCCGCCACCGAGGCGACGAGCGCCTGCGACCCGTCTCCTCCGGCCATACCGATCACATCGGCCCCTCGATCGATGGCGTCCTGGGCCAGCTGGGTCAGGTCGTCGCCGGGCTGCAACACGACGGGCTCGATCCCTCGCTCACGGCACTCGGCCTCGAGCTGGAACCGCTCGGCCTTCCCGCCTCCGGAGCGCAGGTTCATGATCAGGGTGCCATGGGTGGCGGCCGGCACCGGCTGCCCCGCGGGGTCGCGCCCACGGAGCGTCGCCAGGTCGTAGCCGAGCGCGTACCGGGCCAGCCCGGCGCTCAGGGCCAGGCACCCGAGGACGAGCACCACCAGCAGGGTGACCCTCAGCCCGTCGAACAACGCCAGGCCGACGATGGCCACCAGCGCCGCCAACGACACGACGAGGCCGACCACCCGCACGCGTCCGACGCGTGTCAAGGCGTACCAGGCGCCGAGCAGCGCCACGAACACCGACGGGATCATCCGCAGCACGTACCAGGGGAAGAAGACCACGACCACGACGATCCCGACGCCGACCAGGAGCGCGAAGGGCATCGCCGTCCATGCGGCCAGCCGGCGCCGGACATCGGGCGCACGCAGGAACGTCTCCACGGTTGACCAGGAGGCTAACGGCCGACACCCCGGTGAGCTGAGGGCGTGAAAGCAGCGGGGCCCGTGACGGGGCGCTACCGCGCCGGTGTGGGCGCGCCGAACCAGGTCGTGAGGGCTCGGGGCAGCTCCGGGTCCCCGGCGTCGCCGGCCCAGGCGACGTAGCCGTCGGGACGGATCAGGACGGCCGCGGGCGCCTCGACCTCGCCCAGGACCGGGAGCTCCCACACGCCGTCGTGACCGGCATCGACCACCCGGACCCGATCCGCCCACGCCGAGATGTCGATGGCGCCGGGCGCACCGAGGTTGACGAGCACCGGCCGAGCGTCGTGCAGCAGGGTGAACACGCGCGTCGGCCCGCCGGCAGTCTGCAGGTCGAGGTCGGGCATGCGCCGCCCGAGCAGCGGGTGGCCCTCGCCGAGGTCGTAGTGGATGTCGAGGCCGGCGATCTCGGCGGAGATGCGCCGGCGCGGCTCGTCCATGCCCAGCAGCTCGGTCATGGTCTCGCGGAGGGCCTGGTGCCGGTCGTCGGGGGTGGCGAGCGCGACCTGCGCCATGGTGTTGTGCAACACCCGGGCCCCGACCGGGTGCCGTTCGGCGTGGTAGGTGTCCAGCAGGCTCTCGGGCGAGGTCCCGTCGATGACCTGGGCCAGCTTCCATCCCAGGTTCACCGCGTCCTGCACGCCGGTCTGCAGGCCCTGGCCGCCCTGCGGGGGATGCACGTGGGCCGCGTCCCCGGCCACCAGGACCCGGCCCTGGCGGTACGAGGCTGCCTGCCGGCTCATGTCGGTGAAGCGCGAGATCCAGGTGGCGCGGCGAAGCCCGTAATCCGTCCCGTACACGCCGACGAGGGCGTCGCGGAGCTCGCCCAGGCTCGGCTCGCCCGTGTGGTCGACGGTTCGTTCGGTGAGCACGAGGCGGATCGGCTCCCCGGGCTCCCGCCGGCCGATGGCGTGCTGGCCGGCGCGGTCGCGGCGGAAGCCGAACGGCGGCTCCTCGTCCATCTCCACCTCGGCGATCATCCAGCTGGTCGAGGGGTCCAACCCCGGGAAGTCGATGCCGGCGGCCTTGCGGACCAGGCTGCGACCTCCGTCGCAGCCGACGAGGTACTGCGCCCGGATCGTCGTGCCGCCGGACCGCGCGACGTCGACGCCGCGGGGGTCCTGAGCGAGCCCCACCACCTCGTGGCCGCGAAGGATCGGGACCCCGAGCTCGCCGACCACCCAGTCGGCGAGGATGCGCTCGAAGTGGCCCTGCCACAGCGCCAGCACGTAGTTGTGGCGGGTGGGGAAGTCGCTGACGTCGAAGCTGATCAGGGCGTAGCCCGCCACCGGGTGCACCTGCCCGGCCGAGACGAAGCGCTCCGCGATGCCCCGCTGATCGAGCACCTCGAGGGTGCGGGAGTGAAGGCCGCCGGAGCGCGAGCCATCGAGATCCTGGCTGGTGCGGCGTTCGACGATGACGGCATCGACCCCCGCCAGATGCAGCTCGCCCGCCAGCATCAGCCCGGTCGGGCCGCCCCCCGCGATCACCACGTCGTGTTCCGTCATCGGAACATCGTCAGCACGTTCGGGTCGCTTGCGGCAAGCCCCCTGCCTCGCGTTACGTTGAGGGTGGCGGGGGGATCGCCGGGAGCTCGGCGACGAAGCGGGCGCCGCCGAGGGGGCTGTCGTCGACCCGTATGCTGCCGCGGTGGTCCGTGACGATGGCGTGGACCACGGCGAGCCCGAGCCCGCTGCCTCCCTCGTGCCGGGCGCGACCGCCGTCGAGACGGGTGAACCGTTCGAAGACCCGCTCCCGGTCCTCCGGCGGGATGCCCGGGCCGTCGTCGTCGACGACGAAGCGCGCCGTGTCCCGGTCCTCGGAGACGCTGATCCGAACGACCGTGGCGGCGTGGCGGGCGGCGTTGTCCACGAGGTTGCTGAGGGCGCGGGCGAGCTGCGGCCGGGCGCCGTCGACCACAACGGCTCGATCCCCGGTGGCCGGGGGGACGATCTGCACCGGGACCCGGCGGGGTCGCTGTCCCTCCTCGCGGGCGAGGTCGGTGAGATCCACCGGTGCCGCCGGCGCGGTGATCGGACCGGTCTCGTCGTGGGCGGCCAGGAGCAACAGGTCGTCGACCAGGGATTCCAGGCGCGACTCCTCGGCGATGAGGCCGTCGACCCGGGCCGGCCAGCCGGGCGGTCCGGGCTTGCTGCGCGCCACTTCCAACCCGGCGCGGAGGGTGGCGATGGGGCTGCGCAGCTCGTGGGAGGCGTCGGAGACGAACCGTCGCTGCCGGGCCGAGGCGGTCTCCAGGCGGTCGAGCATGGTGTTCATGGTGTGGGCGAGGCGGCCGATCTCGTCGTCGGTGGGAGGCTGGGGGAGCCGCCGGTGGAGCGTCGACGCGGTGATGCGCTCGGCCTCGGCGCGCATGGCTTCGACGGGCCGCAGCGCCCGCCCGACCAGCACCCAGGCGATCACGCCGACCAGCGCGACCAGGGCCGGCAGCCCGACCGCCAACCGGTCGGTCAGGGCTTCGACGTTGCGCTGCACCTGATCGGCGGGCGCGGCGGCGGTGATGACGAAGTCGCCGGCGGGGGTCTCGATGGCGCGGGTGAGGGTCTCGACCGGCGCCATGACCTCGTCCCCCCGGGGGGTCTCGTCCGCGGCCGGCTGGTCGCCCCCGCCGCCGTCGTCGGCCGCTTCGGCGGAGGAGGCGAGGACCTGGCCGCGCCCGTCGGTCACCTTCAGCTCAGCCGGTGGGGCCGTACCATCGGTCGCCGTCACCGCGTCCTGGGGGTCGTCGCCCGCTTCCAAGCGCCGGGCCACCTGGTCGAGGTAGGCCTCGACGCCGTGGCGGATGTCGCGCACCTGTGCGTCCTCCACGGACTGCACCAGCAGCCAGCCGGCGGTGCCCACCGCCACCGCGGTGACCAGGACGGCGGCGAGGGTGATGCGCACGCGCACCGAACGCGGCGCGCGGATCCGGCGCCTAGCCATCGGGGTCCAGCCGGTAGCCGCTGATGCTGCGCACGGTCTGGAGCGATCGTCGACCGAATGGCTCGTCGATCTTGCGCCGCAGGTAGCGCACATAGACCTCGACCACATTGTCGTCGCCGTCGAAGTCGTCGCCCCACACCTCGCGCAGCAGCCGGGCCTTCGTCAGGTTGTCGCCGGCGTGGCGGACGAGGGCTTCGAGCAGGGCGTACTCGCGGCGGGTGAGCTCGATCGCGACCTCACCGCGCCGGCACGTGCGGTGCACCGGGTCGAGCGCCAGGTCTCCCGCGACGAGCTCGGACGGCCGGGGCGTCGCTCCCCGCCGGACCAGGGCCCGCAAGCGAGCCGCGAGCACGACGAACGAGAACGGCTTCGACAGGAAGTCGTCGGCTCCGGTGTCCAGAGCCTCGGCCTCGTCGTACTCGCCGGTCTTGGCCGTGAGCATCAGGATCGGCGTCCACACCCGTTCGGAACGCAGCGTCTCGCACACCTTGTAGCCGTTCAGTCCCGGCAGCAGGATGTCCAGCACGATGGCGTCGTAGGGCCGCTCGCGGGCGCGCCACAGGCCGTCGAGCCCGTCGTGCGACAGCTCGACCGCGAACCCCTCGGCCTCGAGGCCTTCCTGGATGAACCCGGCCAGGCGGGCCTCGTCCTCCACCACGAGCACGCGCACGGCGGCATTGTGCGCCGCGGGCCCCCGGTCGTCACCTCGCTTGCTTAGAGCGCCTCTCAGCCGGGCGGTCGCTCTAAGCGGTGCCTCAGCGGCCCTCGTCATGGTGCCGGCATGACACCGATGAAGCACACCAGCCGGCACCGGGCGGCCGGCGCCGGAGTCGTCATGCTCGCCGCGGTGTTCGCGGCCTGCTCGACGGCGCCGCCGCACGAGTCCTCGGACCCGCCGGCCGAGGACACGACGACCGGGGAGCCGAACCTGCAGGCCTTCGCGGAGTGCATGCGCGAGAACGGCATCGCCGACTTCCCCGACCCCGGGCCCGACGGGGTGTCCCTCGCCGGGACCGGCGTCGACCCGGAGTCGGCGGAGTTCCAGGCCGCCCAAGCGGCGTGCCAGGACCTGATGCCGCCGCGGCCGGGGTCGGGCGCCGCGGGTTCCGCCGAGGCGTCGGACTGGCAGAAGGTCGTGCCCGCGGGTGACTGCGCCTGCGCCGATGGCAGCCAGTTCGCCTTCTGGGAGCGCCCGGCCGACCAGACCAAGGTCGTGCTCTACCTCGAAGGCGGTGGCTCCTGCAGCGATGCGGTGACCTGCGCGTTCTCCGGCAGCGGCGGCGAGAACGACTACTACGACTACAACCTGTCGACCGAGCGCCCGGGGTTGGGCGGCGGGATCTTCGACTTCGACCAAGAGGACAATCCCTTCGCCGGCTACTCGTTCGTCTACGTCCCGCTGTGCACCGGCGACGTCTATCTCGGCGATGCCACCGTCGAGTACTCGCCGTCCCTGACCGTCCAGCACAAGGGGTACGTCAACGGCACGGCCGCGCTCGACTACCTCGCCGAGCACTATCCCGACGCCACCCAGGTGGTCGTCGTGGGCAAGACGGCCGGTTCGGTCGCCGCCCCGGTCTACGGCGGCCTCGTCGCCGACCTCCTCCCCGACGCCCAGGTCACGGTGCTCGGCGCCCAGTCCGGCCACCTCCCCGACGATCCCGACTTCAACACGGCGATCCTCGGCGACCTGTGGGGCGCGTACGGCACCATGCCCGGCTGGGAGGTCAACGAGGGGCTCACGGCCCGCGACTGGGGCATTCCCCGGTTCTGGACCCAGGCCGGCCTCCACGACCCCGCCATCGTCCTGGCCCGCTTCGACTACGCCTACGACCCGAACGCGGCGCAGACCCTGGCGCGGCTGGGTGTCGACTCGTCGACCCTCGACCTGATCGATGCCAACGAGGCGGCGATCGAGTCCGCCGGAGTGGACCTGCACAGCTACACGGCCCCGGGCGACGAGCACGGGATCTTCGAGTACGAGGCGTTCTACGACCTCGAGGTCGAGGGAGTCCGACTGGTCGACTGGATCGCGGCGCTGCTCGCCGGCGAACCCCTCGACGACGTCCACTGCGTCGAGTGCGAGACGTCAAGCTGAGGCTCGCTCGGCGATCTCCTCCGCTCGTTCGTAGCCGGCCCACCAGGCAGCCGTAGGTAGGGCTTCACCCCGGCAGGCGGTCTCGGCCAGCGTGCGGGCCGCGACCGCCAAGGGGCGGAAGCGCACGGCATCCGGTAGGTGGGACTGTTCCCCGTGTGACAGGGCGGCGTGCCGGGTGTAGCCCCGCATGATGGGGTCCACCCGGGACAGGTCCGGGGCGACCGGCGGCCCGAACGGCGGGCCGATGGCGCAGGAGTAGAGGAGTACGCCGAGGGCCGCGACTCGGGGCCCCTGGCCGGCGCCGTCCCAGTCGAACAGGACGACCCGGCCCTCAGGGGTCAGGACCATGTTGCCGGGGTGGCAGTCGGGGTGGGTCAGGGCGAGCGGTAGGTCTTCGCAGTCGTGCGTCGCCTCCACGGCCCGGCGCAACGTGTCGTGGAGCGCGCGGTGCTGCCGGGGGAGGGTCGCCTCGGCCGAAGCGAGCCAGGTGCGAGCCACGGCCAGGTCCTCGCGAGGCAGGGAGCCGGCCCGCCGAGCGAGGTGCCGGTCGCCCGGCGCCGGGGCGGGCAGAGCGTGCAAGCGGCCCAGGAGGGCGCCCATCTGTTCCAGCGGGCCGGCACTCAGGTCCGGCGGGCCACCGGGGATCAACCGGGTGACCAGGACGCCCCGGTCGCCGAGGCGAAGCGACGGGGAGCCGTCGAGGGCGGTCACCACCCGCTCGGCGGGCACGCCCTCGGCCTCCAGGTACCGGAGGATCGCGGCGTCGCCCGCCACCCGCTCGCCGGGCCGATCGGCCGGGAACAGCCGGGCGACCAGCGGCTCGCCGCCGTCGATTTCGAACCGGTAGACGGCCTTCTCGGGCGCTTCGTAGAACGGCGTGGCCGCGGTCACGGCCCGCCCGAACCGCTTCTCCACCAGTGCCACGAGGTCCCCGGCGCCCACGCTCCGACGCTATGCCCTGGAGCGTTCACCCAAGGGGGGTGAAGGCGGCCCGAGGCGCGGCGCGCACACTCGAAGGCATGGCGACCGGAGAGGGCTCCGACGTCGATCGCTACCGGACGGTGGCCCAGGGGCTGCACCAGGTCGCCAAGCCGATCCGCGTGCTGTCGGCGTTGCGCTGGCCCGCCGAGGTGCGGGACGAGTTCTTGGCCGGCGGGGGTGCCGCGCTGCCGTCGGTCGACTACCCGCCGTTCGACGAGCGGCCGATCGTCGACGCCCTCGCCGACCTGAGGCGGTCGATCTTTCCCGGGGACCTGGTCGATGACTGGCTGGAGTCGACCGCCACCGCCCTCGAGCTGACGGCCCGCATGCTGGCGGCGCGGGGGACCCCGGCGTTCCTCGACTACAGCCGGGCGCTGTACAGCGAGCCGCACACGCCGCTGCGCTACGACCCGGCCACGCCCTATGAGCTCGCCGAGCGGGTCCACGAGGTGCTGGCGGGCCTGGAGCGGGTCGGTCTCCGCAACGACGTGGCGCGGGACCACACGGCGCAGGATGTCGCCGACATCGTGGCGGCCGGGGTGACCGGGCACTTCGGGCCAGAGGACGCGCCCAAGGTCGAGATCGTGGACGAGCTGTCGGCCAACGCGCTGGCGACGGCGAGCCGCATCAAGGTGCGGTCGGGGGCCCACTTCACCGCCCGGGACGCGGCCCAGCTGCTCAACCACGAGGCCTTCATCCACGTGCTGACGGCGGTCAACGGGCGCTACCAGACCGAGTTGCCCATCCTCGCCATCGGGCACCCGGGGACGACCCGCACGCAGGAAGGCCTGGCGGTGTTCGCCGAGTTCGTGTCGGGCACCCTGGAGCTCGACCGCTTCCGCCGCCTGGCCGACCGGGTGCTCGGGGTGCAGATGGTCATCGACGGGGCCGACTTCGTCGAGCTGTTCCGCTGGTTCTCCGAGCGGTCGCCGGATCCCGAGCAGGCCTTCGAGAGCACCCGCCGCATCTTCCGCGGCGGACCGGTCACCGGCGGGGCGCCGTTCACCAAGGACTGCGTCTACCTGTCCGGGTTCCTGGCGGTGAGCACGTTCATCCGGGCCGCGTTCGTGGAGGAGCGGCTGGACGCCATCGGCACGCTGTTCGTGGGCAAGCTCGACCTGCACGACATCCCTGCACTGGTCGAGCTGCGCCGCGTCGGCCTGTGCCGCAGCCCGGTCCACCGCCCACCGTGGGTGAACGATCCGGGCTGGGCACTGACCTGGCTGACGTACTCGACCTTCGTCAACGCCATCGACCTCGGCGCAGTGGCCGACGCCATGGGTCGCGTGCTCGCCCGCGCCCCGCGCATCGAGCTCGACGTCTGATTCACGCGGGGGGCAGCTGGTCGGACACCGGGCCGAGGTGGCGCAGCTTGTCCGGGTTGACGATCGAGCGGATGCCCTGGATCTGGCCATCGGCGATGTCGAACGACAGCACGACCATGATCCGCTGCCGACCGTCGAGGCCCATGGCGCCGGGGTGGCCGTTCACCTCGACCGGCTTGATGGAGAAGCCCTCGAAGTCCCGGACCACCTGCATCCAGTGCAGCACCGCCCGCGCCACTCGGCGGCGCCCGAACAGCGGATGGGCGATGGCCCGCGTTTTGCCGCCGCCGTCACCGTGCAGTGACACATCGTGGGCCAGCAAGGCCTCGAGCCCGTCGAGGTCACCGGTCTGGGCGGCGGCCAGGAACCGATCCGCCAACTCGCTCTGCTCCTGGCGCGACGCCTCGAAGCGCGGCCGGTCCTGCTCGACATGGCGGCGAGCCCGGACCGCGAGCTGCCGGCAGGCGGCCTCGCTCTTGCCGACGATCTCGGCGATGGCGTCGTAGCCGTAGTCGAACACCTCGCGCAGCAGGAACACGGCCCGCTGCTCGGGCGACAGCCGTTCCAGCAGGACGAGGAAGGCGAGCGACAGCGAGTCGGACATCTCGGCGTGGGCGGCGGGATCGTCCAGGCCCTCGGTCATGACCGGCTCCGGCAGCCATTCGCCGAAGTAGGTCTCCCGCCGCACCTGCGCCCGGCGGAGCCGGTCGATGCCGAGCCGGGTGACCACGGTGGCCAGGTAGGCCTCGGGCACCTCGATGTCCTCGCCGGCCTCCAGGACGCCGTACAGGCGCAGGAGCGCCTCCTGGACGACGTCCTCGGCCTCGGCCACGCTGCCGAGCATCCGGTAGGCGATGGCGAACGCCCGCGGCCGCAGCTCGTCGAGCAGCTCTTCGTGCCGCTCCGGCATGTCAGCCGAGCCCCTCGGCGAAGCCCTGTCGCCAGCTCGGGTAGCCGAGCGACCAGCCGAGCTCGCGCTTGGCCTTCTCGTTCGACGCGCCGCGGAGCTGGGTCATGGCCATCGCGGCCACCTCGCCGGCCGCGAGCCGCCCGAGCCAGCGCGGCACCCGCAGCGGAGGCTTCGCCCCCACCGCCGCCGCCAGCACCGGGAGGAACTCGGACACCGGCGCGGGGTCGTCGTCGACGATGTTGTAGACGCCGGCCGGCCCGTCCTCGATGGCGATGACGGTGGCCGTGGCCGCGTCCTCGATGTGGATGAAGGACCAGATGCCCGTGCCCCCGCCGACGATGGGCAGCTGGCGCTTGCGCAGCAGCTCGATCTGGCTGCCGAGCGGGTCGAGAGAGACAGAGGTGCCGGGTCCGTAGAACCAGCCGTAGCGCAGCACGATGCCTTCGGTCCAGCTCGCGCCCATGACCGCGGCCTCGAGGTGACGGATCGCCGCCATCCCCTCGCGCGCCGACGCGGGCGGATCCTCGTCCAGCGGGGTGTCCTCCAGATTGATCGGGACGCCGGTGCGGGCGTACGGCATGGCCCCGTTGCTCTGGGCGACGAAGCGCTTGACGCCCGCCGCCCGGCCTGCCGAGAGCAGGTGGTCGGTGCCCTCGGTGCGGAGCCGGTTGGTGAGCGCGAACTCGCGATCGAAGCGCCGCATGTTGATCGAGGGCGGGATGGCGGTGAGCTGGTGCACGATGACGTCGGGCTCGGCCTCGCCGACCGCCTGCCCCACGGCATCGGCGTCCAGCGCGTCGGCCACGACCGGCGCGGCCCCGAGCCGGCGCAGCTCGTCCTGCTTGGCTTGCGTGCGGGTCATTCCGACGACCTCGTGCCCGTTGCCGACCAGCATGGGGACGAGCTGGCGGCCGAGCACACCCGTGGCACCGGCGATGAAGACCTTCATGGCGACTCCCTTCTCGGTCGAACACCCCCCTAGACGGGGTAGGGAGCCCGCCTGTGACAGTCGCGGCGACGACGCTTCAGGTCCGGCTGCGCATCTCGGCGTCGAAGGTCTCCACGGCTACCCGCATGGCCTCGACGTAGCGCGGCTCGCCCAGGCGGCGGCCGATCTCCTCGCCCTCCACCTTCTCGACCTGGGTCTGGATCCACCAGATGTTGCCGAACGGGTCGCGCACGCGGCTGCCGCGGAAGCCGAAGG
This sequence comes from Acidimicrobiales bacterium, assembly GCA_035649455.1. Classification (GTDB taxonomy): domain Bacteria; phylum Actinomycetota; class Acidimicrobiia; order Acidimicrobiales; family VFJN01; genus ZC4RG19. The sequence goes on along the minus strand of DASRJN010000327.1, from coordinate 8,562 downwards.
CGCTGGTGGTGAGGGGCGTCACCTCGACCGCACCGGCGGCCAGGGCGGCGGCATGGGTGCGGTCGCAGTCGTCGACCCACACGGTGAGGAACGACGGCGTGGCCGGCCAGTCGGGCCTGGCGTCGAAGGCCATGACCACCGAGTCGCCCAGGTCGACCTCGGAGTGGCCCAGCGTGCCGTCCTCGTTGGGGAACCGGCCCCGCTCGACCGCGCCGAACACGTCGATCATGAAGTCGAGGAGGCCGGCGGCGCCGCGCACCGAGATGTAGGGGACGACGGTCGGGTAGGTGTCGGGCTGGGTGGGGACTGGATCGCTCATAGGGTGAGTGTCGCAACCAAAGATGGCCATCCTGTGGCCATCTTTCAGGAGTCGTAGCGCTCGACCAGCCGGCGGCCGAGCTCGGCCAGCTCGTCCCGGACGTGGTCGGGCGACAGGACCTCCAGCCCCAGCACGAAGCCGGCCAGCGCCCGGGCCGGCGTGGTGCCGTCCTCGAAGCCGATCTCGACCGTGACCCACCCGTCGGGATCGGCCTCGCCGACCCGCACGCGGGTGCCGAACTGGGCCCGCAGCCAGCCGACGTGGGCCGGATCGGCCCGCGCGGTGACCAGCTCGCGCCCCCGCAGCCCGTCGATCTCCCCGACGATGTCGGCCCAGGCGCCGGCCAGGTCGAAGCCGGCCGGGCGGACCACGGGCTCGCCGGTGGGCGTCACCGCCTGCACCCGCCCGACCCGGAACGTGCGCAGCCCGGCGCCGGTCCCCGCCACCAGGTACCAGGCCGACCCCTTGGCCACCAGGCCCAGCGGATCGACCAGTCGCTCGGTGGCCGTGCCTCGCCGGTCGCGGTAGTCCAGGCGCACCCGCACACCCGCCACGACCGCCCGCTGCAGGGCCTCCAGGTGGGGCGGGGCGGGCGGAGTCGTGCCGCCCCACTGGGCCGCGTCGAGCACCACGGCGGCCGCCGCCTTCTCGGCCTCGTCCCGGAAGGTCTCGGGCAGCGCCTGCACCAGCTTGCGCAGCGCGGCCTTGGCTTCCGGGGTCACGGCCGCGGCCGGGCCGGCGACGAGGAACAGCGCCTGCGCCTCGGCCGCGGTCAGGCCGCTGAGGTCGGTGCGGGCGCCTCCGACCAGCGACCAGCCGCCGCCCCGGCCGGTCTGGGAGTAGACGGGGATGCCGGCGAGCGATAGGGCCTCCAGGTCGCGCCGGGCGGTCCGCACCGACACCTCCAGCTCCTCGGCCACCTCGGCCGCAGTCACCCGCCCGCGGGCCTGGAGCAACAGCAGGGTGGCCACCAACCGGTCGGCACGCACCCGGCCAGTCTGGCCGCATAAGTGGACATCATCCGGCCACCTTTGGCTGGTGCGGTGACGCAGAGTGGGTTGTCGGCCGCGGTCACTGTGCGTAGGGTCCGGCCATGCGGGTGGTCGTCTTGGGCGCGGGATTCGGTGGGCTGGAGCTGACTTCGCGGTTGGCGGGCGAGCTCGGGCCGGAGGGCGAGGTCGTGCTGATCGACCGAGCCGACGGGTTCGTGTTCGGGTTCTCGAAGCTGGACGTGATGTTCGGGCACGCGCAGCCCGACGCCGTGCGCCACTCCTACCGGGACCTGGTCAAGCCGGGGGCCCGGTTCGTGCAGGCGGCCGTGACGGCCATCGACCCGGAGGCCCGGCGGGTGGAGACCGACGCTGGGGCCTTCGAGGCCGATGTGCTGGTGGTGGCGCTGGGGGCCGACCTCGACCCGGCGGCCACGCCCGGCCTGGTGGAGGGCGGACACGAGTTCTACACCGAGGCCGGGGCCTTCGCGTTGCGAGAGGTGCTGGCGGGCTTCGACGGCGGGCGGGTCGTCGTGGGGGTGCTGTCCACACCGTTCAAGTGCCCGCCCGCCCCGAGCGAGACCGCGTTGCTGATGCACGACCATCTCGTGCGGCAAGGCTGCCGCGACCGCTCGGAGATCAGCCTCGTCATGCCCCTCCCGGCGCCGGTCCCGCCCGCGCCGGCCGCGTCCGAGGCGCTGCTGGCCGCCTTCGCCGAGCGTGACATCGCCTGGCATCCGAACCAGGTGGTGCAGGCCCTCGACCCGGGGCGCCAGGTAGCCCTGGTGGCCGGCGGGGCCGAGCTGGGCTACGACCTGTTCCTCGCCGTGCCCGTCCACCGCGCGCCCGCCGTGGTGGTGGAGGCCGGGATGACCGAGGACGGCTGGATCCCGGTCGACCCGCGGACGCTGGAGACGCGGTTCGCCGACGTCTACGCGGTCGGCGACGTCACCAGCGTGGGGACGCCCAAGGCCGGCGTGTTCGCCGAGGGCCAGGCCGCGGTGGTGGCGGATCGCATCCGGGCCCGGGCCCGGGGCGAGGCCGAGGCGGCGGAGTACGGCGGCCGCGGCGTCTGCTACGTGGAGTTCGGCGGGGGCCGCGTGGCCCAGGTCGACGTGACGTTCCTGCCCGGCCAGGCGCCGTTCGGGGACTTCGACGGCCCGTCTCCCGCCATCGCCGCCGACAAGCTCGAGTTCGGGGCCAGCCGCGTCGGCCGCTGGTTCGGCTGAACCGGCTCAGACTCCGGCGAACGAGGGGGCGAACTGGGCCAGGTACGAGGTGAGGTGGCGGTACCAGCCCGTGGCCAGCAGCACCCCGAGGATCACCAGCAGCACGCCCGCCACCTTCTCCAGCACCGGACCGGCCCGCTGCAGGCGGGCCATGGCACCCGGGGCCGAGGCCAGGCCGAGCGATGCGGCGAGGAACGGCACGCCGATGCCGCAGGCGTAGGCGAACAGCAGCACCGCCCCCTGCACCGGGTCGCCCGTGCGGGCCGCCGCCACCAGGGCCGCGCCCAGCAGCGGGCCGACGCACGGGCTCCACGCCGCGCCGAAGGCGACGCCGACCACCATGGGGCGGAGGCGGCCACCGCCCCGGGGCAGCTCGGGGATCAGCCGGCGCTCCCGGGCGAAGGGGCCCCGCAGGACCCCCAGCAGGGCCAGCCCGAACAGCACGATGAGCACGCCGCCCACCCGCTCCAACCAGATCTGCACCGACGACAGCGACGACCCGACCAGGCCCGCGGCCACGCCCAGGCCGGCGAACACGGTGGCGAAGCCGGCCACGAACAGCAGGGTGGCCTTCACCGTCTGCCCCGGGTCGCGCTGGTCCGCCGCCTCGCCGGTGATCATGCCGAGGTAGGCAGGCACGAGCGGGATGACGCACGGCGCCAGGAACGAGGCGATGCCCGCGCCGAACAGGGCGATGGTGTCGGCGAGGGTCACAGTGCCCATGGCCGTCATCCGAACGTGAAGGCGTAGGCGGCGAGGCCGGCGCTGCCCGCCTCGATGCGCATGGTGTGGTCGCCCTCGGGCCCGTCGCGCAACAGGTTGACCAGGTCGGGCTCGCCCACCTCGACGGGGCGCGGCTCGCCGCCGTCGACGCTCACGGTGACCGACGCCGGCGCGGATCCGCCGCCGGCCAGCACCAGGTTGACCTCCTGCCCGCGGTAGTGCAGGACGATGGCCGCCCCCGGCTCCAGGGCGGTCGCCGACTCGGCGCTGATCGACCATGCACCGTCGAGGGCGAAGCTGTCGGCCGGCAGGCTGTCCGGCAGGGTGAAGTTCGCCTCGCCCCCGGGCACGCCGTCGTTGTCGGGGTCCGACAGGCCCTGGGGCGAGGCCGTGGTGCCCCGGGAACCGCCGATGTACAGCTCGGGGGTGAGCTGGCCCAGGTTGGGCACGTCGGGCTCGTCCTCGTCGTCGGCGCGGGGCGAGTCCGGGTCGACACCGAGCAGCTCGCGCAGCACGTCCTCGGTCTCCTCGTAGGCCCCCTCGCCGTAGTGCACGTAGCGGAGCCGGCCGTCCCGGTCGACGATGTACTTGGCCGGCCAGTAGCGGTTGCCGAACGCGTTCCACACCCGCATCTCGGGATCGAGCGCCACGGGCCAGTCGACCCCCAGGTCGCCCACGGCCCGCTCGACGTTGCGCCGGTCCTTCTCGAACTCGAACTCGGGGCTGTGCACGCCCACGATGACCAGCCCGTCGGCCTCGTAGCGGTCGTACCAGGCCGCCAGGTGGGGCAGCGTGCGCACGCAGTTCACGCACGAGTAGGTCCAGAAGTCGTAGACCACCACCGACCCGGCGAGCGACGCCCGGGTCAGCGGCTCGCTGCCGATCCAGCCGTCGGCCTGGTCGGGCCCGGGGACGTCGTCGCCCAGCACCGGCAGGTCGTCCACGTCGATCGGCTCGCCCACCTCGGCGGGATCGGCCCCGGACGCCACGAGCACCGCCAGCACCGAGATCACCAGCAGGCCCCCCAGGGCGACCAAGTACCTGCGTCGCACGGGACCATTCTTGCCGGGCGGGCTCACGGCCGACGATACGGCGGCGACCGCCCCGGCGGATCTTCAGCCCGGGGTGAGCCAGGCGCCGTCCCGCATGACATCGCGCCCGTCGAGCTCGTTGGCCTCGCGCCACGCCTGGATGCGGCGAGGGCGGATGCGGAAGTAGCCGAAGCGGCTGGTCTCGCCCCGGGGATCGAAGCCGGTCTTGGCCGCGAACCGGTCGCCCAGGTCGCCGGGGATGTCCTCCCGCGCCAGGGCCTCGACCGTGCCCTCGACCAGCACCACGTCGCGCACCAGGCCGATGCCGAGGCGGACCTTGCCCGTCGCCGCCAGGTTGCGCCCGGTGCGGCCCGCCTCCGCGGTGGCGACCAGGAACGTCTCGCCGTCCCAGAGGAACGACAGCGGGGCGAGGTAGGGGATGTCGCCGGCGGCGGTCGCCACCCAGGCGTCGACGTCCTCGTCCAGGCGCCGGCGGGTGTCCTCCAGCCGCTGGGCCAGGCTGCGGGCCGGGGGTCGAGAGGTCGTCGTCACAGGGTTGCCAGCCTCCGTTCGAGCTCGGCCCGCTCCACGTCGTTGGTGCTCAGCTCGATGCCGCGACGATAGGCGTCGGCCGCGCCGTCCCGGTCACCGGCCCGGCGGAGCAGCTCCGCGTGGGCCGCGTGGAGCGGCTGGTACCCGGCCAGCGTGTCCGCCTGGACGAGCGGTTCCAACAGGTCGAGGCCGGCGGCCGGGCCCTGCGCGTAGCCGACCGCGACGGCGCGGTTGACCTCCACCACGGGCGAGGGGGCGACGCGGCCGAGCGCCTCGTAGTACTCGGCGATACGGGCCCAGTCGGTCTGTTCCCAGTCCGGCGACTGGGCGTGCACCGCGGCGATGGCCGCCTGCAACTGGTAAGGACCGGGCCGGCGTTGGGCCAGCGCTCGCTCCAGGGCCCGCACGCCCTCACGCACCCGGCCCTGGTCCCACCGGGAGCGGTCCTGACGGTCGAGGGGGACGAACACGCCGTGCTCGTCCACCCGGGCGCCGCGGCGGGCGTCGTGCAGCAGCATCAGGGCCAGCAGCCCGAGCGCCTCGGGCTCGTCGGGCATCAGGCCGGCCAGCAGCCGACCCAGCCGGATGGCCTCGCTGCACAGCTCGCCGCGCACGAGCCGATCGCCCTCGGTGGCGCTGTAACCCTCGTTGAAGATGAGATAGAGGACGGCCAGCACCCCGTCCAGCCGCTCGGCGAGGGACTCGTCCGGCGGCACCCGGTAGGGGATGTGCGCCTCCGCGATCTTGCGCTTGGCCCGCACCAGGCGCTGCGCCATGGTCGGCTCGCTGACCAGGAAGGCGCGGGCGATCTCGCCGGTCGTCAGCCCGCCCAGCGTCCGCAGCGTCAGCGCCACCCGGGCGGGCATGGCCAGCGCGGGGTGGCAGCACGTGAAGATGAGCCGAAGCCGGTCGTCCGCCATCGGCCCGGTGGGCGGGTCGGCGTCGGGCCGATGCTCCTGGGCGTCGAGCCGGGCCAACTCGGCCAGCCGGGCGGTGCGGTCCGCGGTCGCACGCGCCCGGCGCAGCCGATCGATGGCGCGACGGCGGGCGGTCACGGTGATCCAGGCCCGAGGCTGATCGGGGACCCCGTCGCGAGGCCACGTGGCCACCGCCGCCGCGAACGCGTCCTGGACCGCGTCCTCAGCCAGCTGGAAGTCCCCGACCTGGCGGATCAACGTGGCCAGCACCCGGGCGCGCTCCTCGCGGAAGGCTCGCTCGACGGCGGCGGCCGGATCCTCGGGGCCTGGCGTGCCGTTCATCCCCAGACCGGGCGCACCTCGACCGAGCCCCACGAGGCGCTCGGGATCTTGGCTGCCCACTCGATGGCCGTGTCGAGGTCGGGGGCGTCGATCAGGAAGTACCCCGCGAGAGCCTCCTTGGTCTCGGCGAAGGGCCCGTCGGTGATCTGGGTCTCGCCGTCCCGGACCTTCACGGTGGTGGCGGCTTCGACTCCGGCCAGGCCCCGGTTGTCGACGAACAGGCCCGCGGCCTTGAGGTCCTGGTCGTACTGCATCCAGCGCTGGTGCTCGGCCTTGAAGTCCTCCGGGTCGGTGATGACCGTGCCGTCGGCCTTCCGGCCGCCACCCTCCGCGGGGCCGTACATCAGCAGCACGTATTCGGGCATCTTGGGTCTCCTTGGTCGTGGTGACGGCCACCGGTCCCGGCAGCCACCCATGAGGACGCACCAAGGTCGCCGGATTCGACAGCCGGGCGACGAAATCTTCCGCGATGGATATCAGACGCGCCGGAAGGGCGGGTCAGTGAGCGTCGTAGCCCGCCTGGCGGACCTGCCGCCGCGATTCCGCTACCCCGGAGCGGAGATGCGCACGCAGCAGTAGCCGGGGGCGGGGTCCAGCCGGGCGGCCAGGCGGTCGTCGGGGCCCATGCCGTCCAGCAGGCCGTCGAGGAAGTCGAGGTTCATCCCGCACACCAGGGTGCGATGCTCTTCGGCCAGGCGGTGGAACGGGCAGTTGGCCAGGGCGATCTCGCCGGCCTCGTCCTCCTCGGGCTCGTAGCCGTGCCGGGCGAGGACGTCGACCACCGCGGCGCGGGGCTCCTCGCCGGGCGGGACGTCGTCGACCGCGGCGTGGGCCTCGGCACCGATGGTGCGACCGGCCGCCTGGGCCGCGGCGTGCAGGCACTGCTCGACGGGACTGCCCGTGCGGGTCGACTCGACGATGGCGGTGGCCAGCAGCGAGCCGGCCAGGTCGTAGTGCCGGTCAGGGACCGAGGCGGACACCTCCTCGCCGGCGGCGCGGTACAGCTTGGACGGCCGGCCGGCGCCGGGTCCCTGGCGGCCGCTCGTGCGGGCGAAGTGGACCTCGACCACGCCGGCCTCGGCCAGCTTGTCGAGGTGGAACGCTGCCACCGAGCGGGGCACGCCGAGCGCGGCGGCCGCGTCGTCCCGGGAGACCCAGCCACCGGCCGCGCCGAGCACCCGGTAGAGCTCGCGCCGCAGCGGCTGGTCCAGGGCGGCAATGCCGGCGATGCGGCGATCCAGGTCGGAGGTCGGTGCCATCAAGCGAAAGTCTAAAACACATCAACCTTGACGCAACACCCGTGGCTCTCTAAAGTCGAAAACAGTCACATTTAGAAAGGAGCCGTGATGCCCACGACCCATGTCAGCCGTTCGGGCAGTACGGCGGTCGCCCGCAGCCGGGTGGCCGCTGACCCCATCTACCAGGCCTTCACCCTGCTGCGTGTCGGGTTCACCGTGGCGCCGATCCTGTTCGGGCTGGACAAGTTCTTCGACTGGCTCGTCGACTGGCGCATCTACCTGGCACCCGAGCTCAACGACCTCATCCCCGGCAACGCCCATCAGGCCATGCTGGCCATCGGCGTGGTCGAGATCGTCGCCGGTCTGGTGGTGGCGGCGAAGCCGCGCTTCGGCGGCTACCTGGTGGCCGCCTGGCTGGCCGGCATCATCGTCAACCTCCTGATCCTGGGCGAGCACTACGACGTCGCCCTGCGCGACTTCGGCCTGCTGGTGGGCGCACTGGCCCTGGCCCGCCTGGCCACCGGCCTCGAGCGAGCGCGGCGCTCGGTCCCGTCAGCGTCGACGGTCTGAGCCCCGGCACCCGCGAGCACGGAGCGCCTCGACGCTCCGTGCTCGCGTCATCCCCCTGAGCATTGACACGCGATCGTAGGATTCGGGCGATGGTGGGGACAACGGAGAGCGGGCCGCCCGGGACATCGGTCTGGTGGGCGGCCCACGCCGAGCGATTGGAGCGGCGCCGGCCGCGGGTGGACGGCCTGACGATCGAGCGCATCGTGGACGAGGCGCTGGCCCTCGTGGACGGCGAGGGCCTCGATGCGTTGACCGTCCGGGGGCTGGCGGCCCGGTTCGACACCAGCAGTGCCACGCTGTACCGCCACGTCGCCAGCCGGGACGAGCTGCTGGTCCTGCTGGTCGACCAGGTGCTGGGCGAGATCAGGCTGCCGGACCCGGCGCTCGACGGGCGCACCAAGGTGGTCGAGCTCTCGACCGAGTTCCGCCGGGTGCTGCTGGCGCACCCCAACGTGGTGGACGCCCTGCGGGCCGCGCCGCTGATGGGCCCCAACGCGGTGCGGTGCGCCGACGCCGGGCTGGCCAACCTGCTGGAGACCGGCTACCCGCCGGACCTGGCGGTCCCCGCCTACCTGGCCATGATCGACTACGTGCTGGGCAGCGTGTTCTTCCAGTCGGCGGGGGGCGAGCCCGAGCCACCCGGCCCCCTTCC
>DASRJN010000326.1:0-15141 GCA_035649455.1 Acidimicrobiales bacterium | reverse complement strand
GCTCATCAAGGCCCTGTTCGGCCTGATCCCCGTCCGCTCGGGCGCGGTGCGGCTGCGCGGCAAGGAGGTGACCGGACTGAAGGCGCACGAGCTCGTGGCCCAGGGCATCGGCTACGTGCCGCAGCTCGACAACGTGTTCCCCCGCCTGACGATCGAGGAGAACCTGCAGATGGGCGTCTACCAGACGCCCAGGGCGTTCGACGCCCGCTTCGAACTCATCGCGGGCATGTTCCCACGGTTGGCCGAGCGTCGGAAGCAGCGGGCGGGCTCGCTGTCGGGCGGCGAGCGGCAGATGTTGTCGATGGGGCGGGCCCTGATGGCCGATCCCCAGGTACTGTTGCTCGACGAGCCTTCCGCCGGCCTCTCGCCGGCGCTCCAGGACGAGGTGTTCATCAACTGCCGGCGCATCAACGAGGCCGGCGTGTCGATCGTGATGGTCGAGCAGAACGCCAACCGCTGCCTGCAGATCTGCCACCGTGGCTACGTGCTCGACCAGGGCCGCAACGCCTACACCAACGATGGCGATTCGCTGCTGCGCGACCCCAAGGTGATCGAGCTGTACCTGGGCACGCTGGCCCGCGCCGTGGACTGAGCGGCGGGCACGGCGGCACGCGAGAAGGGCCGGCACCCGGGGGTGCCGGCCCTCGCTCGTGCGATCGGGCCTGCGGCCCGATCAGCGAGTGATCAGAGCGACGCCTGCCGGAACTCGGTAAGCGACTCGTCGATCTGGTTGTCGTCGCCGTAGGCCATGATGGCGAAGCTGGCCGCGGTGGGTTCACCGGGCTGGCTGAACTCCTGCGGGCCGGACGGACCGTTGTAGTCGATGTCCGTGCCGTCCGCGAGGAGCGCTGCGCAGTCGGCGAAGGTCTCGCACGCCTCGCCGTCGCGGGTGATGCCGTTGATCTGCGCGGCGACGGCCGCGGGATCGTCGGTGTCGGCGGCGATGGCGGCGAGCGCCATGATGACGACGGCGTCGTACGTCTCGGCCGAGTAGCTGAAGTCGACCAGAGACGGGTCGGTCGCGAGCAGGCGGGAGCGGAAGTCACCCGTCAGCTCGGCCGAGGGCAGGGTGCCCTTGATGCCGACCAGCGTGCCGGGCTCGGTGAAGTCCTCGCCCAGCGCGTTCCCGATGTTGCCGTCGACCAGGTAGATCTTCTTCTGGTCAGGCGTGAAGCCCTGCTCGAACAGCGAGCTCAGGATGCGGCTCGACTCGTCGAAGCCGATCATGACCAGCGCGTCGGCGTCCTCCGAGACGACCGCGTCGACCTCGGCCTCGAAGCTCTGGGCCTCGGGGTCGTAGACCTGGTCGAGCACGACCTCGCCGCCCTGCTCCTCGAAGGGGGTCTTGGTGAACTCCAGCAGGCCCTCGCCGTACGAGTCCTGGCGAGCCAGGAGGGCGGCGGAGGCCACCCCGTCCTCGATCATCAGGTCGGCCAGCACCTGGCCCTGCAGGACGTCGGAGGGCGCGGTGCGGAAGTACAGGTCGTCGTCGTCGTAGTCGGTGAACTCGGGCGACGTGTTGGCCGGCGAGAACTGGATCTTGCAGTCGCCGGTGATCTTGTCGATGACGTTCAGCGACACGCCCGAGGACGCGGCGCCGAGGATCGCGTCGGCCCCCGCCGCCAGGTGCGAGTCGACCGTCGGGTTGGCGATGTCGGGATCGGTGTCGCCCGAGTCGCCCGGCGTGAACACGATGTTCTGGCCGAGCGCGCCGCCGGCCGCGTTGACGTCGCTGACTGCCAGGGCGGCGCCCGCTTCCTCGGGTGGGCCGAGGAACGACAGGTCGCCGGTCTGGGGCAGCAGGCCCCCGATGCTCAGCGTCCCGTCCGCCTCGCCCGTGCAGGTCGGAGCTGCGTCACCCAGAGGTGGAGCGAGATCGTTGCCGCCCTCATCCGTTGCTTCTTCGGTCGTGTCAGAACTCGCCTCGGTGTCGTCATCGTCGCCGCATGCGGCGGCGACCATCGAGAGACCGAGGAGAACCGCGAGTAGCCGCAACCAACGGCCTTGCTGTCGCATCGCACTTCCCCTTGTCCGGAATAGATTGAGCGCGGAAGGGTGGCCCCTCCGCGCCCGACAGGTCTACCACTGATGGCACTGCGCGCGTTGCAAACTGGCGATCAGTTCGGTTAAGGAACCATCACGATGTCTACCGACTTGCTGTTTCTACGTGACGCGTACCTGCGTTCCGCGCGCGCTGAAGTGACACACGCCGATGGTGTGCGGATCGCCCTCGACAGGACCGTCTTCTATCCGACCGGCGGTGGACAACCGCATGACACCGGCACGCTTTCGTGGGACGGTGGCACGGCGGTCGTCACCGAGGTCCGGAGATCCGGGGACGCAGTGTGGCACACCGTGGAGGGTGACATCCCCCCGATCGGGACGGAGGTCACGGCCGAGATCGACTGGGACCGCCGCCACCGGCTGATGCGCACCCACACCGCGCTGCACGTGCTGTGCGGCGTGATCTGGAACGAGTGGGGCGTCCCGGTCACCGGCGGCAACATGGAGCCGCTGTCCGCCCGCATGGACTTCGAGCTGGATCCCACGCCCGAGGGCTTCGGTCCGCGGGTCGAGGAGCTGGTGGCGGCCGAGCTCGCCGCCGACCGGCCCATCGAGGTGAGCTTCGTGCCCCGCGCCGACGCCGTGCTGGACGAGGCGCTGATCCGCACCAAGGTCAGCCTGGTCCCCGAGTCGGTGGCCGAGATCAGGGTGGTCGACATCGTCGGCCTCGACCGCCAGGCCGACGGCGGCACCCATGTCCACTCGACCGGCGAGGTGGGCGGGGTCCGCGTGGTCAAGACCGAGTCCAAGGGCAAGGGCAACAAGCGGGTTCGCATCGAGGTCACCGACTGATGGCACGCCGCTGACCATGGCGTCCCTCGAAGCCTTGCGCGCCCGGCTGCGGGAGCTGGGCCGGGTGGTCGTGGCCTTCTCGGGCGGGGCCGACTCGGCCTTCCTGGCCTGGGTGGCCCACGACACGCTGGGGGGCGAGCGGGCGCTGGCCGTGACCGCGGTGTCGCCGTCGCTGCCCCGGGACGAGCGGCGGGAGTGCGCCGAGCTGGCGGCCGAGTGGGGGCTGGCCTGGCGCGAGGTCGAGACCGACGAGATGGCCGAGGCGGCCTACCGCGCCAACGACGGTGACCGGTGCTACTGGTGCAAGGACGCGCTGCTCCGGGCCGCGGGGCCGCTGGGGGAGGAACGGGGGGCGACCGTGGTGCTGGGGGTCAACCTCGACGACCTGGGCGACCACCGGCCGGGGCAGCGGGCCGCGGTCGAGCGGGGCGCCGCCTTCCCGCTGGTGGACGCGGGCTTCACCAAGGCCGACGTGCGGGACTGGTCGCAGCGCCTCGGGTTGCGCACCTGGGACAAGCCGGCGGCTGCCTGCCTCGCCTCCCGGCTGCCGTACGGGACCCCGGTGACCCTGGCCCGCCTGTCGACCGTGGAGCGCGCGGAGGCGGGGCTGCGGGCGCTGGGGTTCACCGCGGTGCGGGTCCGGCACTACGGCGAGACGGCACGGCTGGAGCTGCCGCTGGACCGGTTGGGGGACGTGCTGGCGGCGCGGGACGAGGTGGTCGCGTGCGTGCGGGCCGCGGGCTTCCGCTACGTGACCCTCGACCTCGAGGGCCTGCGGTCGGGCAACCTCAACGCCGCGCTCAGCCTCACGAGCCCGCCGGGCTGACCGGGGTCCACGTCGGGAAGGCGATGTGGGTCACGCCGAGGTGGTCGACCAGCCGGCCCTTGGCCCGCAGGTCGTTCAGGCAGCGGCGGGCCTGGTCCCGGTCGCCGACCATCACCGCGTACTCCGCGGCGCTGAGCAGCAGCGGGCCCGCCTCGGCGTCGGCGTCGCCCGGGCGCAGCAGGGCGTCGACCTCCAGGGTGGGCCGGCAGGGCGTCGAGGCGTCGACGCAGACGCACTGGTAGACGACGCCCTCGAACACCGACAACGCCCGGATGCGCACCCCGCGTGTCTATCAGCGCCAGGATGAGCCGATGACCGGCGCCCATCCCCTCGATGACCCGGACGATGCCGCCGCTCTGGCCCGCTATGCGGATCGCCTGGCCGGCGCGGTCGAGGCCGCGCTGCCGGGCTGGGTGGACGCGGCGGTGCGCGGGGTGCTGGCCGCCCAGGCGATCGCCGTCGACGACGACGTGGCTCGGGCGATCGACGCCGCGGCCGCGGCGGCCCAGGACGAGGGCATGCCGCGCCTCCGGGCCCTGCTGGCGACCGACGTCGACGAGCAGCGCACCAACCCGCTGGCGGTGCTGCGCTCGCTGGTGCGCCATCCGACCGCCGTGCTGCGGGCCGCGGGGGCGCGCCCGCTGGAGCGGGACGAGTTCCAGGTCCGGGCCTTCCCCGAAGACGTCTACGACCTCGCTCCGGCCACGTTCTCGGACGTCGATCCGGCCGTGGGAGACCCCGGCCTGGAGTGGGGCGCGGCCAAGGCGCATGTCCACCTGGCCCGGCGCCGCCGGGAAGGCAAGCGCTGATGTGACCAATGTGACGCGTGATGGCGTCACATTGGCTTGTCTTGACGTCTTGATGGTGTCATCATGACGTCATGGATTTGACTCCCTACATCGACTCGATGCGCCGGGAGCTGGTCATGGTGGCCGAGACCGGCAGCGACGAGCTCCGGGACCTGGCTGAGCGCCTGTGGGCCCCGCTCGACTCGACGACCCGCCTGGCGATGCTCGAGGCGCTGTCGGCCGCCGCCGACGAGATCACCGGCGAGCTCGCCCCGGGGTCGGTCGAGGTGCGCCTCCGTGGCCGCGACCCCGAGTTCGTGGTGACAGCCCCGCCGGCCGACCGGCCGGTCGAGGACGCACCCGCCTCGGCGCCCCCGCCTCCGGTCGACGACGAGGAGGGGGGCACCACGCGGCTCACGCTGCGCCTGCCGAACCACCTCAAGCCCCACATCGACGAGGCCGCGGCCCGGTCCGGCTTGTCCGTCAATGCGTGGCTGGTCCGGGTCGTCACCGCGGCCCTGCAGCCGGCGGCCGCGCCCCGCCGCGGTAGCCCGATCGGCCAGCGCTACTCGGGCTGGGTCCGTTAGGGCCCGGCCCCTCCGTCACCCCTCCCAACCCAGGAGCAAAGGAACCCCCATGCGTACCTTCGACACCCCCCAGCCCATCAGCGCCACCATCGACATCGCCGGCGGCCACGTGATCCTCAAGGCGAGCGACCGCGCCGACACCGTGGTCGACGTGAGCCCGACCGACCCGTCCGACGACGCCGACGTCCGGGCGGCCTCCCAGATCATCGTCGAGTGCTCCCGCGGCAAGCTCGTCGTCAAGGGTCTCAAGCGGCGGAAGCTCACGCTGTTCGGCCGTGGGCCCGAGATCGACGTGGTGGTGGAGCTGCCGAGCGGATCCACCGTCAACGCCGAGACGTGGGGCGCGGTCACCAGTGAGGGCCGGCTCGGCGACGTCCGCGTCCAGGCCGCCGTCGGCCCGCTCGATCTGGAGGCGACCGGAACGGCCCGGCTGCGGACCTCGGCGGGCGGCATCTCGGTGGCCCACATCGACGGGCATGCAGACGTGGCCACGTCCTCCGGCGACATCCGGATCGGGACCGTCGACGGCAGCGCGTCGGTCAAGACGTCCAACGGCGACCTGACGCTCGGCGAGGTCACCGGCGACCTGCGGCTGGCCAGCTCCAACGGCGACATCACCGTGGACCGGGCCCACGCCGAGCTGCAGGCCAAGACGTCACGCGGGGACGTCCGGATCGGCGAGGTGGTCCGGGGCCCGGTCGAGCTGCACACCACCTTCGGTGACCTGGAGGTCGGCGTGCGCCAGGGCCCGGCCGTGTGGCTGGACGTGTCCGCCGGCACCGGCAGCGTCCGCAGCGAGCTCGAGGCCGCCGACCGGCCGGGACCGTCGGACGAGACCGTGGCCATAGAGGGCAGCACCGGCTTCGGCGACGTCGTGCTCCGCCGGGCCGTGGCCCACACGTGAGCCAAGGGCCGCCGCCGTAGCCTGCGCCCATGACCGATCGCCTGGTCGTCATCGGGGGCGACGCCGCCGGCATGAGCGCTGCCATGCAGGTGCGGCGACGGCAGCCCGACCGCGAGATCGTCGTGCTGGAGAAGGGGCGGTGGACCAGCTACTCCGCCTGCGGCATCCCGTACTTCGTCGGGGGGTCCGTGCCCGAGGTCGAAGACCTCGTGGCCCGGGCCCCCGAGACGTTCCGGGACGAGCACGACATCGACGTCCGCCTCGGCCACGAGGCCCGCGCCCTCGACCTCGACCGGCGGGTGGTCGAAGCGTGGGACGCCGAGGCGGGCGGGTCCGTCGAGGTGGGCTTCGACATGCTGCACATCGCCACCGGGGCCAGCCCTCTGTGGCCGGACCTGCCGGGGGCGGACCATCCGATGGTCCACCCGGCCCAGACCCTCGACCACGGGCTGGCCCTGCACGACGCGCTGGGACGCGGAGCGCGCCGGGTGGTCGTGGTGGGCGGCGGCTACATCGGCCTGGAGATGGCCGAGGCCTTCGTGCAGCGCGCCTGTGAGGTCACGCTGGTGGAGGCGTCGGACCACCTCATGCCCAGCCTCGACGGCGACGTGGCCGCCCCCCTGGTGGACGCGTTGGGCGGGGAGGGCGTGGACGTGCGGGTGTCGACGCCGCTGGAGGCGGTGGAGGACGGCACGGTGGTCGCCGGCGGGCAGAGGATCCCGGCCGACCTC
Organism: Acidimicrobiales bacterium; assembly: GCA_035649455.1. GTDB lineage: Bacteria > Actinomycetota > Acidimicrobiia > Acidimicrobiales > VFJN01 > ZC4RG19. The sequence goes on along the minus strand of DASRJN010000326.1, from coordinate 8,449 downwards.
GTGGTGCTGGGCCTCGGCATCCGGCCGCGCACCGACCTGGCCCGGGATGCGGGCATCGACCTGGGCGTGAAGGGCGCGATCCGGGTGGACCGCCGCCAGCGCACCAGCGCCGAGGGCGTGTGGGCCGCAGGCGACTGCTGCGAGTCGTTCCACATGGTCGCCCAGGCGCCGGTCCACATCGCGCTGGGGACCGTGGCGAACAAGCAGGGCCGGGTGGCCGGCATCAACATGGCCGGGGGCTACGCGGCCTTCCCCGGGGTGCTGGGCACCGCGGTCACGAAGGTGTGCAGCGTCGAGATCGGGCGGACCGGGCTCTCCGGCCATGAGGCCGACCACCACGGCTTCGCCTACGTGGAGGCGTCGGTGCAGGGCGAGAGCCGGGCCGGCTACCTGCCCGAGCGCAAGAAGCTCACGCTCAAGGCGCTGGCCGAGCGGGGCAGCGGGCGCCTGCTGGGCGCGCAGATCGTGGGCCAGGAGGGCGCGGCCAAGCGCATCGACGTGCTGGCCACGGCCATCCAGGCCGGCATGGCCGTCGACGACGTGGTCGAGCTCGACCTCGGCTACGCCCCGCCCTTCGGACCGGTGTGGGATCCCGTCCACCTGGTGGCCCGAAGGCTGCTCTCAGAACTGCGACAGTTCACGTAAAGGAAACAGTCGCGAATTTGACGCGAAACATCGCGTCAGCATCCTTTCGCCAGCCTTGACCGCCAGCGAAAGGAATGGGGATGGAGTTGAATCCTGGCGATACCGCTTGGATGCTGGCCGCGACAGCCTTAGTGCTGTTCATGACGCCCGGGCTCGCGCTCTTCTACGGGGGCATGGTGCGGGGCAAGAACGTGCTGGGCATGCTGATGCAGAACATCTTCGCCATGGGCCTGCTCGCCGTGCTGTGGCTCGCGGTGGCGTTCAGCCTGTCCTTCGGAGCCGCGGGCAACGAGGGGTTCATCGGCAACTTCGACTACTTCTGGATGAAGGACGTGGGGCCGGCGCTGTCGAACCAGTCGTTCTTCGTGGGCGCGGGGCTGGCGATCCCGTTCGTGCTGTTCGCCGCCTACCAGATGACCTTCGCCATCATCACGCCCGCGCTCATCACCGGCGCCACGGCCGACCGGCTCAAGTTCGGGTCCTACGCGGTGTTCATCGGCGTCTGGCTCGTGCTGGTGTACTCGCCGATCGCCCACATGGTGTTCGGCGGCGGGTGGCTCGCCGCCCAGGGCGCGCTCGACTTCGCGGGGGGCGCGGTGGTCCACATGAACGCCGGCGCCGCGGCGCTGGCGGTGGTGCTCATCATCGGGCGGCGCAAGGGCTACCCCGACACCCCGATGCCGCCCCACAACCTGCCCATGACCGTCCTCGGCACGGGCATCCTGTGGTTCGGCTGGGCGGGCTTCAACGCCGGCTCGGCGCTGGCCGCCAACGGCGTCGCCGGCCAGGCCATCATGAACACCTTCGCGGCCGCCTCGGCCGCCATGCTGGGCTGGCTCATCGTCGAGCGGCTGAAGGACGGCCACGCCACCACGCTGGGTGGCGCCTCGGGGGCGGTGGCCGGGCTGGTCGCCATCACGCCCTGTGCGGGCTTCGTCGGCGGCATGGCGCCGATCTACATCGGCCTCATCGCCGGGGCGGTCTGCTACCTGGCGCTCGGCATCAAGAAGGCGTTCGGCTTCGACGACAGCCTCGACGTGATCGCCGTGCACCTGGTGGGTGGCCTGGCAGGCGCGCTGCTGCTGGGCCTGTTCGCCGACTCCGCCATCAACCCGGTCGTGACCAACGAGGGGCTGTTCCTGGGCGGCGGCACGAGCCTGCTGGCCGACCAGGCGCTGGCGTCGGTGGTCACGCTCGCCTACTCGTTCGTCGTCAGCCTGATCATCGCCAAGGCCATCGACCTCACCCTCGGCCTCCGGGTCAGCGAAGAGGACGAGGACACTGGTCTCGACCTGTCCCAGCACGCCGAAGTCGCTTACGCGGACTGACCGGGAGGATCGCCGTTGAAGCTCATCACCGCCATCGTCAAGCCGTTCAAGCTCGACGACGTGAAGTCGGCGCTCAAGGACGCCGGGATCACCGGCATGACGGTCACCGAGGTCCAGGGGTTCGGCCGCCAGGCCGGCCACACCGAGGTCTACCGGGGCGCCGAGTACACCATCGACTTCGTACCCAAGGTGCGGCTCGAGATCCTGGCCGACGACGGGGACGTCGAGCGGCTGACCGATGTCATCGCCGAGTCGGCCCGCACCGGCAAGATCGGCGACGGCAAGGTCTGGGTCACCACCGTGGAGCGGGCCCTCCGCATCCGCACAGGTGAGCTGGACGCCGACGCTTTGTGAACAGCGTGTTGCCGGGCCGCTCTCCCCGGGGGAGCGGCTCGGCCGCGCCGGTACCCTCGCCTTGGCGATGACGATCCTCGACACCCGGGCCCAGCTCGCTGCCGACGACTCGCTCGTCGGGCGCGAGCTGTGCGACGTCTGGACCGCCGAGGTCGATCGCTGGCTCCGGGAGCTGCACACCATCGCGGTCGAGGGCAGCAACCCCGCGGGCATCGCGCTGGTGGCCGTGGGTGGGTACGGGCGCGGCGAGCTGTCGCTGCAGTCGGACATCGACGTCCTGCTGCTGCACGCGGGCCGGCCCGACATCGGCGAGCTGGCCGACCGCCACTGGTACCCGATCTGGGACGCCCGGCTGAAGCTGGGGCACGCGGTCCGCACGGTGAAGGAGGCGCTGGCCCTGGGGGCCGACGACCTCGACACCGCCACCGGGCTGCTCCAGGCGCGTCACCTCGCCGGTGACGAGGCCCTGACCGACGAGCTGATCCGCAAGGCCGAGCTGCAATGGCGCAAGCGGGCCAAACGCTGGCTCGCCGCCCTGGCGGCGCGGGTGCGCGACCGCCATCAGCGGGCGGGCGAGGTCGCTTTCCTGCTCGAGCCCGACCTCAAGGAGGGCCGGGGCGGCATGCGCGACGTCCAGGCTCTCGCGTGGGCTCAGAGCGCCCGCACGATCCTGTGGGACGAGGACCACGCCAGCCTGGGCGGTGCCTACGACACGTTACTGGGCGTGCGGGTCGAGCTGCACCGGCGCACCGGCCGCCCCGGCGACCGCCTGCTGCTCCAGGAGCAGGACGCGGTGGGGGCGGCGCTCGGCTACCCGGACGCCGACGTGCTCATGCGCACCGTGGCCCACGCCGCCCGCACCATCGCGTGGACCAGCGACGACGCGTGGGCCCGCATCGAGAGCTCGCTGGTGGGCCCGCTGGCCCGGGCCCGCCGGGAGCGGGCGCTGGGCGGAGGCCTGTTCCTGCGGGACGGCGAGGTCCACGTGGCCGACGACGTCGACGTGGCCGCCGACCCCGGCCTGCCACTGCGAGCCGCGGCCGCGGCGGCACGCCACGGCACCCAGCTCGACCGGCGCACCCTCGCCCGGCTGGCGGCCGAGGCCCCCGTCCCGGCCGCGCCGTGGCCGGCCGAGACCCGCGCCGCCCTGGTCGACCTGCTGCTGGCGGGGCCACCGGCCTTGTTGCTGCTGGAGGCGCTGGACCAGCAGGGCGTCTGGGAGCGGTACTTCCCCGAGTGGCCCATGGTCCGGAGCAAGCCGCAGCGCAACGCCTACCACCGCTACACCGTCGACCGGCACCTGTGGGAAGCGGCGGTGCGGGCCGGCGCGCTGGCCGGCCGGGTGCAGCGCCCGGACCTGCTGGTGCTGGCCGGCCTGCTGCACGACATCGGCAAGGGCGAGGGCGGCGACCACACCGCCAACGGGGTGCGCCTGCTGGCCGAGATCTCGCCACGCATGGGCCTCGACGAAGCCGACGCCGCGGTGCTGTCCTCGCTGTGCGAGCACCACCTGCTGCTGGCCGACGTGGCCACCCGTCGCGACATCGACGATCCCGCCACCATCGAGGCGGTGGCCTCCACGCTGGGCGGCCGCGAGGTGCTGGAGCTGCTGGCCGCCCTGACCGAGGCGGACTCGCTGGCCACCGGGCCCGCGGCCTGGAGCGACTGGAAGGCGAGCCTGGTGCGGGCGCTGGTGGCCAAGGTCGACCATGTCCTGGGCGGGGGAGCGGCGGTCGAGGTGGCCGACCAGTTCCCCACCGCCGCGCAGCGGGTGCTGTTGCACGCGGGCGAGCAGGCCATCGTGGCCGAGAGCGACCGGCTCACCGTGGTCACGCCCGACCGGCACGGCCTGTTCGCCCGGGTGGCCGGGGTGCTGTCCCTCCACGGCCTGGACGTGGTGGAGGCGATGGTGGCCACCGAGGAGGGTTGGGCCATCGAGGTGTTCCGGGTGGTGTCGAGCTTCGGGCCCACGTTCAGCTGGCACAAGGTCCACGCCGACCTGGAGCGGGCGCTCGCCGGCCGGCTGGCCATCCGGGCCCGCCTCGCCGACCGGGCCCGCACCTACGGGTCCCGGCGGCGGGCCGTGTACGACGACGGTGTCGAGCCCGAGATCCGCTTCGACGTCGACGCCTCGACCGAGGCCACGGTGGTCGAGGTGCACGCGCCCGATGGGCTGGGCGTCCTCTACCGGATCACCACCGCGCTGGCCGACCTCGACCTCGACATCGTCGGGGCGAAGGTGCAGACGCTGGGCCCGCAGGTGGTCGACTCGTTCTACGTGCGCACGGCCGACGGCACCAAGATCACCGACGAGGGCCTGCTGGCCGAGACCGAGCGCGCGCTGCTCCACGCGTTGATCACCACGCCGTGACATCCCCCTGAAGTCCGCAGCGCCGGCAACGATAACGTCGGCCGGGTGAGCCGCCGCTTGCCACCGACGCGCCAGGACCTGATCCGTTGGGCCGAGGCGTTGTCCGGCATCGCCCGCACCGGCCTCGGCTTCACCCAGAGCCTGTACGAGCGGGAGCGGTTCGACGAGGTGCTGGCAGTGGCGGGCGACATCCGGGCCGCGGCGGAGGCCGACCAGGGCTTCGACGCCGAGCACTACGTCGAGGAGTGGATGAAGGGCGTGGGCGACGGCATCGCCGGCTACGTCACGCCCAAGGTGGCCGTCGGCGCGGTGGTCTACAACGATGCCAAGGAGATCCTGCTGGTGCAGCGGGCCGACAGCGGCATCTGGCTGTACCCCACCGGCTGGGCCGACGTCGGCTACTCGGCGAGCGAGATCGCGGTGAAGGAGGTCAAGGAGGAGACCGGCATCGACTGCCGGCCCGTCCGGCTCATCGCCCTGCTCGACGGCCTGCGGCTGGGCTTCACCCGGGTGCCGCTCTACAGCCTCGTGTTCCTGTGCCACGCCACCGGCGGCGAGCTCCAGGCCCACCCCTTGGAGACCCGGGACGTCGGCTGGTTCGGCCGCGACGCCATGCCCGAGCCGCTGGCCGGCGCCAACCAGTGGCTCGCCCACGCCAACCGCGCCATCGACGGCGAGGAGGTCGGCGTCCTCTACGACGAGCCCCGGGCTCAACCATGGAGCGGTTAGGCCGCGACCAGGGATTCAGTGCGGTTAGGCCGCGACCAGGTACTCAGGAAGGGTAGAGGCGGAGGCCGAAGCGGACGTAGCCCCAGCAGGCGCTGGCCAGCATGGCGAGCTTGGTGGCGTGGCCGAGGGCGGGGGTCGCCAGCTTCTCCTCCTTGGTGCGGTGCCACAGGCCGGGCAGCACCTCCACCCGCCGCGCCAGGCCCTGCTGGGCCACCAGGCTGTTGAGGGCCGCCTCGACCCGCCAGCCGCGCACGTCGTCCTCGTGCAGCCGGTCGAACAGCTCGCGGCGTAGCGCCCGCTGCCCGGTGAGGACCGGCAAGGCGGCGCGCAGCAGGCGGTTGACCACCGGGCCCCGGTCGAACATCCCGCACGCCATGTCCGCCTCGCCCGACACGACCGCCGCCACCAGCCGGTCGACGTGGCCCGGCCGCAGGCCCACGAGGTCGGCGTCCAGGAAGACGAGCACGCTCGCGGCACCGGCTGCGGCCACGCCGGCCCGCAGCGCCTCGCCCTTGCCGGGGATCGGCGCCTGCACCACCCGGGCGCCGTGGGCCGCGGCCACCGCGGCGGTGCCGTCGGTGGAGGCATTGTCCACCACCACCACGGCGTCCACCAGCCGGGCGTCGAGCGCGGCGTACACCACCGCCCCGACGGTGGCGGATTCGTTCCGGGCCGGGATGACGGCCACTGTCTGCCCCATGCGATCTAGCACTCTAGGGGGCATGGTGACGCGACATCTGGTGGTGGTGGGGCCCATGGCCGTAGGCAAGACGACGTTGGGCGAGGCCCTGGCGGGGTGGTCCGGGCGGCCCGTGCGGGACAGCGACTCCGACCTGGTCGCGGCCCGGGGCATCACCGGGCGGGAGCTGGCCGAGACCCAAGGGGTCGAGGCCCTGCACCTGTGGGAGGCGGACCACCTGCGCCTGTCCCTGGCCGACCCCACCCCCTCGGTCATCGACGCGGCCGCGAGCGTCGTGGACACCGCGGCGTGCCGCGACGCACTGGCCGAGCCGTTCGTGGTGTCGCTGACGGCACCGGACGATGTCCGGGCCGCCCGGGCCGCCGGCAGCGACTTCAGGCGCGTGGTGAAGGAGCCCCTGCCCGACCGCGCCGCCCTCTACCGCGAGGTGGCCGACGTGGAGATCGACACCGCGGGGCGAGAGCCGGCCGACGTGGCCGCCGAGGCCCGGGCGGCCATCCCGCCGGACGTGCTGACACCGGCGCGGATCTCCCATGTCGGGGTGTGCGTGTCCGACCCCGATCGGGCGCTGCGGTTCTGGCGCGACGGTCTCGGCTTCGTGCCCAGCCACAGCTTCGAGGTGGGCGCCGAGTTCGGCCGGCTCATGGAGCTCGACGGGGTGGCCCTGCGCTCGCAGTTCCTACGGCGCGACGGCGTCACCGTCGAGCTGCTCCACTTCACCGCCCCCCCGGCCGGCGGCGAGGGCGCTCGCCGCCCGGTCAACCGGCTCGGCTTCACCCACGTGTCGGTGCGGGTGTCGGACGTCGACGCCGCGGCCGCCCGGGTCACCCAAGCGGGCGGCACGGTGCTCCACGACACCCGCACCACGTTGGGAGAGGGCGCGGGCTCGATGGACTTCGTGTACTGCCTCGATCCCGACGGGACCCGGGTCGAGCTGATGCGGTTACCCGGGGTGGAGTGACGCGCTACGGTCATTACTGACGGCCCGTCAGATATCGGGGGACGCGGGCCCAAGGGCAGACCGAAGGGGAGGACGACGTGCGCAGGACCTGGTGGCGCCTACTAGCGGTGCTGGCGGCGGTGACCGTGCTGGCGGCGGCGTGCAGCTCCGACCGGGGCGACGATCCGAGCGCCACGGGCGACGGTGACGGAGACAGCGAGACGACGGCACCGCCCGAGGACGCGGCGGCCGACCACTTCGGCACGCTGGCCTCGCCTTGTGGCGAAGGCGACGCCTCCGGAGCCACCGACCAGGGCGTCACGGACGACCAGATCGTCGTCGGCTACGGCGACGACAAGGGCTTCAGCCTGTCGCCGGGCCTCAGCCACGAGACCTCCGACGCCATCGCCACCATGATCGACTGGTGCAACGAGCAGGGTGGCATCAACGGCCGCCAGATCGTGGGCAACTACTACGACGCGGCCATCACCAACGTCGTCAACGCCACCACCGAAGCCTGCTCGCAGGTGTTCATGCTGGTGGGCGAGGCCTGGGCCAACGACGTCAACCAGGAGGAGACCCGGCTGGCTTGCGGCCTGCCCGCGGTGCCGACCTACGCGGTGAGCCCCCAGTTCGCCAACGCGCCGCTGGCGTACCAGCCGGTGCCCAACCCGGCCGACGTGTTCGCCGCCGGCAGCGCGGGCCAGATCGCCGAGTTGTACCCCGACGAGGTGAAGAAGGCGTCGGTCATGTTCGCCGACTTCGCTGCCACCAAGGACACCAAGGACAAGGTCGTCCAGGCCTTCCCCTCGTTCGGGTGGGACTTCCTCGACTGCCCCCAGCAGTACGGCCTGCTGGGCGAGACCGACTGGAAGCCCTTCGCGCAGGCGCTGAAGGACTGTGGCGCCGAGGTCGTCTACTACTCGGGCCAGGCCTTCCCCAACATGCAGAACCTGCTCGACGCCGCCGCCCAGGTGGACTACCACCCCCTCTGGGTGACCGACTCCAACAACTACCTCCAGTCCTTCGCCGACTGGAACACCGGCGGCTTCGGCGACAAGGTTCTGCTGCGCTCGGCGTTCGTGCCGTTCGAGTACGCCGAGGACGGCTCGGCGACGAAGCAGTACATGGACCTGGTCACCGACCACGGCGGCGACATCAGCCAGCTCGGCATGCAGGCCACGTCGGCCTTCCTGCTGTGGGCCACCGCGGCCAAGGAGTGCACCGAGCTGACCCGCCAATGCGTGCTGGACGAGCTGGCCAAGATCACCAGCTGGGACGGCGGCGGCATGCACGCCGAGTCCAACCCGGGCGAGAACCTGCCGCCCGAGTGCTCGCTGCTGCTGCAGATGGACGGCGACACGTGGAAGCAGGTCTTCCCC
>DASRJN010000325.1:0-9673 GCA_035649455.1 Acidimicrobiales bacterium | reverse complement strand
TTCGCGGGCATGGCGGCTGACTACGTCGGCCCGACCCCGCAGGCGGCCCGCCTGGTGGCGCTCGCCGCGCTCCGGCCCGGCGAGCGGGTCCTGGACGCCGGCTGCGGGCCGGGGACGGCCACGGTCATCGCCGCCGAGGGGGTCGGGCCCGGCGGGGCGATCTTCGCGGTCGACGTGGCCGAGGACATGCTGGCTCGGGCCCGCGCCGCGGTGGCGGCGTGTCCGCAGGTCGCCATCGCCGCGATGGACGTCACGGCCCTGGCCTTCCGCGAGGGCGCCTTCGACGTGGTGGTGGCCAGCTCCGTCCTCCAGTTCAGCGGCCCGGGCTCACTGGGGGAGTGGGCCCGCGTCACCCGGCCGGGAGGCCGCATCGCCTGCTCGTTGCCGTGGGGGCCCGAGGTGTGGACCGAGCTGTGCCGGCATCACGTCGAGCAGGCGAGCGAGCCGTACCGCTCCATCGCCCGGCGGCGGTTGGCGGCCGCCGCGGTCCGGCCTGACGCCGAACGGGTCCGGCAGCGCGTGGGGCTGGCGGCGGTGGTCACGGAGGTCGAGCCGATCGTGCAGCGCTTCGCCTCGCCTGCCGAGGCGTGGGGGTCGCTGTACCGCCACGGCGCGCGGCTGTTCCTGGAAGCGTTGCCTGCGTCTGCCCTTCGGGAATTCCGGGACGAGTTCTGCACCCGGGTGGCGACGAGCGACGGCGCCGAGCTGCGCAGCGAGTTCCTCTACTGGTGCTTCACCACCTCGGGCTAGGGGCCGTCCTCAGCGCTCGGGGTCGCGGAACTTCTCGAACTCGTACCACTTCTCCTGGTCGTAGGGAGCGTCGCCCCACCAGTCCCGGAGGCGGCGCTCGATGTCGGCCTCGGCGCCGTGGGGCGAGGGCCGGTAGTAGACCCGCCGGCCCGGTGTGCCCGGCTCGCCCGCGATCTCGGCCGGCCGGTACTCCTGGGCGATGAAGCCGGACGGGTCGTTGTGCGGGTAGCGGTAGCCGCCACCCTCGCGCAGCTTGTTGCGCTGGTAGGGATGGACGCTGCGCAGCGGGCCCGGGACCGCCCCGGCCTCGCGCCGGCGCACGTCGCCCGACGCCCGCACCAGCCCGGCCATGGTCGTGTTCGACTTGGGCGCGGTGGCCAGGTAGATCACCGCGTGGGCCAGGTTGAGCGCGGCCTCGGGGAGCCCGACGTACTCGACGGCCCGCGCCGCGGCGTCGGCCACCACCAGGCCCATGGAGTCGGCCATGCCCACGTCCTCGGAGGCGAGGATGACCAGGCGGCGGGCGATGAAGCGGGCGTCCTCGCCCGCCTCCAGCATGCGGGCCAGCCAGTAGAGGCCGGCGTCGGGGTCCGATCCCCGGATCGACTTGATGAAGGCGGAGATGACGTCGTAGTGGTCGTCTTCGCCGTAGCGCAGCACCCGCATCTGGCGGGCCCGCTCGACCTCGTCGAGGGTGACATGCCCCCGGCCGTCGCCGGCCGCCGCCAGCGCCAGGGCCACCTCCAGCGTGGTGAGCGCGGCCCGGGCGTCGCCTCCGGCCATGTCCACCAGGTGCGCGAGGGCGTCGTCCGTGGCGGTGGCCCCCTCGAGCTCGAGCGCCCGGCTCACCAGGATGCCCAGGTCCTCCTCGCTGAGCGGCTCGACCCGGAACACCATCGACCGGCTGATGAGCGGTGCGTTGACCTCGAAGAACGGGTTCTCGGTCGTCGCCCCGATAAGCGTGAGCACCCCCTCCTCGACCGCGGGCAGCAGGGCGTCCTGTTGCGACTTGTTGAACCGGTGGACCTCGTCGAGGAACAGGATCGTGCCCCGGCCCTCGTCCGCCAGCCGGGCCCGGGCCGCGGCGATGACCTCGCGCACGTCCCGCACCCCGGCCGACACCGCGGACAGCGCCACGAACTCCCGGTCGGTCTGCGCCGCCACGACCCAAGCGAGCGTCGTCTTCCCGGTCCCCGGCGGCCCCCACAGGATGATCGACGACAGCCGGTCGGTCTCGATCAACGCCCGCAAGGGCGCCCCGTCCCCGATCAGATGCCGCTGCCCGACCATCTCGTCCAGCGTCCGCGGCCGCATCCGCGCCGCCAAGGGCGCCTGCTGCGCCAACCGCTCCTGCAACGCAGCCTCGACGGGATCCGCCGGCGTCGGTCCCGGACGATCAGCCCTACGTCCCGGCACGGCAGGGAGGCTACGTCCTCGACGACGGCGTCGGCTGGGACGGAGGCAGTCCGTCGCGGGTCTCGACCCGGTGGACGATCGCGATGAGCGTGGGCGCGGCGACGTCCAAGGCTTGGCGCACGACGTGGTCGTCGGGGTAGCGCTGGCGGATCTCGGCCAGGCGTTCGGTGACTGTGACCGGGTCGCCGTCGGGGCCGGTGGTCTGGTCGCAGTAGCAGAGCTCGTCGTGGGGCAACGAGTCGTCGCGGGGGAACTCCGAGGCCAGCACGTCGGTGAGGCCGCGTAGGGCCGCCTCGACCGAGGCGCACGAGTGGTGGGCCACCAGGTTGACCAGGGCTTCGTCGGCCGCCATGCGGCGCAGGTGGCGGGCGCCGTCGATGGGGTGGAACCCGGTCTCGACCAGGGGGGAGGCGTAGCCGACGTCGTGGAGCCAGGCGGCCGAGACCAGTAGGGACAGGGTCGCGGGGTCGGCCACCGGAAGCGAGGCGGCACGGGCGGCTACGCCTCGGACGTGGCGCCAGCGGCGGGGAAGCTCGGCCGCCAGCATGGTGCTCGCCAGGGTGCGGGCGTGGCGGACGTCGGTCACAGAACGGTCCAGCGCCGGGGACCGATCGCGTAGAGCAGGGGACCGACCGGGGCCAACGGCCCTCAGGCCGAGCCGACCGGGCAGGACACTCCCGTGCCGCCCAGGCCGCAGTAGCCCATGGGGTTCTTGTGCAGGTACTGCTGGTGGTAGTCCTCGGCGTACCAGAACTCGGTGGCGTCGGTGATCTCGGTGGTGATGGGCGCGTAGCCCGAGGCCGCCAGCTCGGCCTGGTAGGCGTCCCGTGACGCCTCGGCCGCCTTGCGCTGCAGCTCGTCGCTCACCTGGATCAGCGACCGGTACTGGGTGCCCCGGTCGTTGCCCTGGCGCATGCCCTGGGTGGGGTCGTGGCCCTCCCAGAAGACCCGCAGCAGCTCCTCGTAGCTCAGCTTGGCCGGATCGAACACGACGAGCACCGCCTCGGCGTGCCCGGTGCTGCCGGAGCACACCTCCTCGTAGGTGGGGTTGGGCGTGTAGCCGCCGGCATAGCCGACCGCCGTCGTGTAGACGCCCGGGATGCGCCAGAACAGGCGCTCGGCGCCCCAGAAGCACCCGAGCCCGAACACCGCCCGCTCCATCCCTTCGGGGAAGGGCGGCTCCAGGTTGGTTCCGAGCACCTCGTGGGTGGCCGGCACTGCGAACACCCGATGGTCCCGACCCGGCAGCGCCCCCTCGGGTCCGACCATCCGCTGCTTGTCACGGCCGAACAACATGGACCGAGGGTACCGGCCCGCCCGGGTTTCCGGCGCCGCCCGCATGAGGTATGCATGCAGGGCACGCCGGAACGGCCGAGGAATGCGGGGACTCCATGACCACACCGACACCGCCCGAAGACGGGGCCGGCTTCGGCCCCCCGCTCGAGCCACCGCCGTCTCCCGGTCCGTGGGCATCCGACAGCCTGCCGCCCAACCCGATGGCCGGCGCCGCCCAGACCATGGAGCGGCCGCCGAGCATCCGCCGCGCCGTCAGCCTGATGTACGTCGGCGCCGGGGTGTCGGCGCTCCAGATCCTGGTCTCGTTCTTCACGATCGACTCCATCCGCGACCAGATCCGGGACGACAACCCCGACTTCACCGAGAGCCAGGTGAACACCGGGGCCAACGTCAGCCTGGCCTTCATCGTCGTGGTCGGCCTCGTCAGCGTCGGCCTGTGGATCTGGATGGCTCACGAGAACGGCGAGGGCAAGTCCTGGGCCCGGATCGTGGCGACGGTGTTCGGCGGGCTCGGCATCCTCGGCTCGCTGTTCACGCTCCTCGGGGGCGGCATGGGTGCGAGCCTGTTCGCAGTGGTCGACCTCGTGCTGGCGATCGTCATCCTGGTGCTCCTCTACGGCCGCGAGGCCACCGCGTACTACCGGGCCCGCAGCGCCTTCCGCTGAGCGGAGCGTGGGTCGGCTCGACTCGGCTCAGGCCTGGCCGGCCAGCCGCAACATCGACGGAGGCACCCCGTCCCGATCGCCGGCGGCGACCAGCGCGGCGCGCTCGACGTTGACGGCATCGTGCTCACGGTCGGTCCAGGTGTCCCACGGACCGGGCCCGATCCGGTCGGGATCACCGGAGGCTGCCGCGCAGGCGCGCAGGTAGCCCTGCAGCGCCCGCACTTCCTCCTCGCCGCCGATGGGGCCGTGGCCGGGCACGATGATCGGCGCCAGCTCGACCAGCCGGTCCAGCTGATCGGCCCACGCCAGTGGGTCGCCCTGCCAGCACAGCGGGGCGGCGCCGAAGCTGCACATGGCCCCGGCGAACAGGATCTGGGCGCCGGGCAGCACGGCCACCAGGTTCTCGGCCATCTGGCCGCCGGTGGTCAGCACGGCCACGCTCGGCGTGAGCTGCACGTCCGAGGCCACCACATGGCTCACGGGCCGGGTCACCACGTCGTCGAAGGCGCCGGCCTGGGCGGGGAACAGCGCCCGCCAGCTGTCGACGTTGGGTGGCTGATCGAGGTGCACGCTGGCCTGGCGGCTGCCATAGACCGCGGCCAGCTTGAAGCGGCCGGTGCCGCCCGACTGCTCGACGCCGCTGCCGGTCAGCACGGCGCGGCGGATGGGCAGGCCGAACGCTTCGAGGGCGGCCGCGAACGGCTCGTACTGGTCCGGGACCATCAGCGTGTCGACCAGCGTGATCCCGTCCGGGTCCACCACCGCGCCCGCATTGGGTGAGCCACGGCCGGGCGGGCCGTCGGGCATCCAGACGTACACGCCGGCGTCCAGCGGTTGTAGCGACATTGCCGACCGAGCGTACGCGGCGCCCACGCCCCGCGGTCCAGCGGTCGCGGGCCGGGCGCGCACACTACTGTCCAGGCTGGACAGGACGGACAGCTTTAGGCGGGACAGTGGAGCAGAACGCGGGCATCTCGCAGCCGCGGCGGATGCGGCGCACCCTCATACGGACCGGCACGCCCTTGGCGGGCGCGCCCAGGGAGTGACGCCGTGGCGCGCCCGGCCCCCGGGGCCGACCGCTCGGTGGCGGTGCTCGACCTGATGGCCAGCCACCCGGACGAGCGCTTCACGCTGTCCGAGGTCGCCCGCCGCTGCGATCTCAACAAAGCGACGGCCCATGCGCTGCTCAGCGCGCTGGCCGATCACGGCGTGCTGCTGCGCCATCCGGCGGAGAAGCGCTACTCGCTCGGCCCCCGGCTGGTGGCCATCGGGGACGCGGCCCGGCGCGGGTACACCGCGCTCGACTTCCTGCCGCCCCTGCTGGACCGGCTGGTGGCCCGCACCGGATTCGTGGCCCGGGCCTGGCATCGGCAGGACGACCAGGTGGTGGTGGTGGCCCAGTCGCCGCCGCGGCGAGCCGACGGCGACGAGGTGCGCCTGCCACTGACCCCGCCCGTCGGCGCACTGTTCCTCGCCTGGAGTGACAGCCCCAGCGTGGAGGCGTGGCTCGCCCGCGCCCCCGCGGCCGAGGCCGTGCGTCCCGCGCTCGATGCGCTGCCCGCGCTGCGGCGCCTGGGCTTCGCGCTCACGCTGGCGTCACCCGAGTGGCGGGCGCTCACCGAGCCCCGCCCGCCCGGGAGCACCGCCGGCGCCCCACCCGACGACGAGGCCCCAGGGGAGGAGGTGCGCCGGCTGCTGGCCGCGGTGGCCCGCCAGCGGGTGTTGGCCGCCGACGTCGACCCCGCGGCGACCTACCTGCCGGCCGAGGTGGCCGCGCCCGTGTTCTCGGCCGCCGGTCGGGCCGAGCTGACGCTGGCCGTGACCGTGCCCGCGGGCGTGGACCTGACCGGCCGGCAGGTGCTGGCGGTGGGCCGGGAGGTGGGCGCCACGGCCGACGAGCTGACCGCGGCGGTGCGAGGCCGGCGGCCGGCCCACACCTGACGCCCGCGCCACCTTTCCGCCCTGCGAGCAGGGATCTACCGTTTCGGCATGCCCGACTATGAGGCCCCCCTGGCGGACATGCGCTTCGTGCTTGAGAACATCGTGGATCTGCCCGCGCTGGCGCAGCTCCCGGGGTTCGGCCACGCCGACCCCGAGATGGTCTACGGCATCCTCGAGGAGTCGGGCCGGTTCTTCTCCCACGAGTTCGCCCCGCTGAACCGCGTCGGCGACACGCAGCACAGCCGCCGGGGCGAGGACGGGTCGGTGAAGACGCCCGAGGGCTTCGTGCGGGCCTACCGGCGCTACGTGGATGCGGGCTGGCAGGGCGTGCCCTTCCCGGCGGAGTACGGCGGCGGCGGGTTCCCGTGGCTCACCGCGATCGCCATGCAGGAGATGATGACCGCCGCCAACATGGCGTTCTCCCTGTGCCCGCTGCTGACCCAGGGCGCCATCGACATGCTGCTGCACTACGGGTCGGAGGCCCAACGCGAGCTGTTCCTGCCGCGCATGGTCTCGGGGGAGTGGACCGGCACCATGAACCTCACCGAGCCCCAGGCGGGCTCGGATGTCGGCGCCCTCACCACCCGGGCGGTCCCGGCCGACGACGGCACCTGGCGCATCACCGGCCAGAAGATCTTCATCACCTACGGCGACCACGACCTGTCGGACAACATCGTCCACCTGGTGCTGGCCCGGGTGCCCGACGCGCCGCCCGGTACCAAGGGCATCTCCTGCTTCATCGTGCCCAAGTTCCTGGTGAACGACGACGGTTCCCTGGGCGAGCGGAACGCGCTCGAGTGCGTGTCGCTCGAGCAGAAGATGGGGATCAACGCCAGCCCGACGTGCGTGATGGCCTACGACGGCGCGGTCGGCTACCTGATCGGCGAGCCGAACCAGGGCATGCGCTACATGTTCAAGATGATGAACAACGCCCGCCTGTCGGTGGGCGTCGAGGGCCTGTCGCTGGGGGAGCGGGCCTACCAGCAAGCGGTGGCGTATGCCCGCGAGCGCCGCCAGGGCCGGGCCGTGGGCGCGCCGCCGGGTGCTGAGTCGCCCATCGTCGATCACCCCGACGTCCGCCGCATGCTGCTCACGATGCGGGCCCAGATCGAGGCTCTGCGCTGCCTCGCCTACCTCAACGCCGAGTGCCTGGACATCGCGTCCCACCACCCCGACCCGGCGGTCGCCACGTCCGGCCAGGAGCTGGCCGACCTGCTCACGCCCATCACCAAGGGTTGGGGCACCGACCTCGGTGTGGAGCTGACCTCGCTGGCCGTGCAGGTCCACGGCGGCATGGGCTACATCGAGGAAACCGGTGTGGCCCAGCACTATCGCGACGCCCGCATCGCCCCGATCTACGAGGGCACGAACGGCATCCAGGCCCTGGACCTGGTGGGGCGCAAGCTGCCGATGCGGGGCGGCGGGGTCATGGCCGACTACCTGGCCGGCATCGAGGCCACCGCGGCCGAGCTGTCGGGCGCCTCCGAGCCGGACCTGGCCACCATCGGCAAGCAGCTGGCCAACGCCCACGCCGCGCTGCGCCAGGCCAGCGACTGGCTGCTGGCCAACATGGCGGCCGATCCCAACAACTCACTGGCCGGCGCCTCGCCCTACCTGCGCATGTGCGGGATCGTGACCGGCGGCTGGCTGCTGGCCCGGTCGGCGGCGGCGGCCCAGCGGGCCCTGGCCGAGGGCCGGGGCGACGCCGCCTTCCTGGCCCAGAAGGTCGTGACGGCCAAGTTCTACGCCGAACAGTTGCTGCCCCAGGCCGCCGGGCTGGCACCCGCGGTCACCGCGGGCCCGGGCGACCTACTGGCCGCCGTGTTCTGACAGCACCGCGGCCGAGAGGTCCGGCCAGCGGTCCCGAGCCCAGTCCCCGAACTCGCGGTCGGTCAGGACCGCGCACGCCAGGCCCGCGTCCGGGTCGACCCACAGGAAGGTGCCCGACCCGCCGAAGTGGCCGAACGTGCGGGGCGAGCCGCCCGGCGCGGTCCAGTGCGGTGACTTGGCCCCCTTGAGCTCGAAGCCGAGGCCCCAGGGGTTGGGGTCGAAGCGGCCCAGCCCCGGCACCACTCCGGCCAGGCCCGGGAACTGCTCGGCCGTCGCCTCGGCCAGCGTCTCCGGGGCCACCAGCGTGGGCGCCAGCAGCTCCGCCGCGAGGCGGGCGAGGTCGGCGACGCTCGACCAGCCGTCCTTGGCGGGCGAGCCCCGCAGCTCGGTGGCGCCCATCCCCAGCGGCGCCAGCACGGCCTCGGCCAGGTAGCCGGCGGCGCTGATCCCGGCCGCCGCCGCCAAGGTGTCGCCCAGCACGTCGAAGCCGGTGTTGGAGTAGATGCGCCGCCGGCCCGGCGGGGCGAGCGGGGTGTCGCCCTCGAACGGCAGCCCGGAGGCGTGCGCCAGCAGGTGGCGGACGGTCGCGCCCGGCGGCCCGGCCGGCGCGTCCAGCGCCAGCGTGCCCTCCTCCACCGCCTCCAGGCACGCGAGCGCGAACAGCGGCTTGGTCACCGAGGCCAGGGCCGTCACCCAGCCCGGGTCGCCCGCGGTCTCCCGCACGCCGCCGCGGTCGACCACCGCGCCGGCCGCGTGGTCCACGGGCCAGGCGGAGAGGGCGTCCAGGGCGGCCACGTCCGGGCACGCTACCGGCCGGGCCGCGACCGGAAGCGCGCCGGCTTCGGGGCCGCGCCGGGGCAGCAATTAGCATCATGACGTGCCCGCGGAGCCTCCGGATCCAGACGACGAGCACGCCGACGCGCTGGTACGGCGGAACTTCGCCTTCATCGACCTGTGCGGCTTCACGTCCCTGACCGACGAGCACGGCGTGGGGGCCGCGGTAGCCGCCCTGTCCACGTTCCGGGCGGTGGTGCGCGAGCGAGCCGGCTGGCGGGGCGTGCGGGTGGCCAAGTGGCTCGGCGACGGGGCCATGCTCGTCGCCACCGAGCCGCGCCCGCTGCTCGACGCCGTGCTGCGCATGGAGCAGGCGCTCGACCTGCGGGGCTGCGCGCTCCCGCTGCGGGGTGGCATCGCCGCCGGCCGGGTGATCCTGTTCGAGGGCGACGACTACATCGGCCGGCCGGTCAACCTGGCCGCCCGGCTGTGTGACGAGGCGCTGCCTCACCAGTTGCTCGTGACCGCCTCGCTGTTCGACGCCTCGGGGGACGGCCTCGCCCACCGCCGGCTCGGCCCTCACACGATCCGCGGCTTCACCCGCCAGGTCGAGGTCGTGGACATGAGCGAGGGTGGCCACCACGTCACCGTGAACTAGGGCCGCCAACCGCCCGACCGATAGGATCGTCGGGAACCATGCGCAACGAAGAACTAGAGACGTTCTCTGCGCTGGGCGTGTCACCTGATCTAGTGGCCGTGCTCGACCGCGCGGGCCTTACGACAGCCTTTCCCGTCCAGCGCCTCTGCATCCCCGATGCCCTCGCCGGACGTGACGTGTGCGGCAAGGCCAAGACCGGGTCGGGCAAGACCCTCGCGTTCGGCCTCCCCCTCGTCGAGCGGGTCGCCGCCGCGTCCCCCAAGCGGCCCACCGGCCTGGTGCTGGTCCCCACCCGCGAGCTGTGTCTCCAGGTGACCGACGTGCTGCGGCCCCTGGTCGAGGC
>DASRJN010000324.1:0-3220 GCA_035649455.1 Acidimicrobiales bacterium | reverse complement strand
CGGCAGGGCCCAAGGGGGTGCGTCGGCGGTGCCGCCCTGGGTGGGCGTAGTGGGCTCGGCATTCGGCTGGGCCCAAGGGGGTGCGTCGGCGGTGCCGGCCTGGGTCGGGGTGCTGGGCTCGGGGCCGGGGTTGGCCCACGGCGGCAGGTCGGGCGCCTGGTCCTGGGTCGGGGCGCTGGGCTCGGGGCCGGGCTTGGCCCACGGCGGCAGGTCGGCCGCCTGGTCCTGGGTCGGGGCGCCGGACTCAGCGCTGGGCTTGGCCCACGGTGGCAGGTCGGCCGCCGGGTCTCGGCTCGAGGTCCTGGGCTCGCCGGGGCGGTCGTCACTCGTGGTGGACGGCCCGGTGGGTTGGGCCCACGGCGACAGCTCGGCCGCCGGGTCCTGCGTCGGGGTGCTGGGCTTGGCCCACGGCGGCAGGTCGGCCGCCCGGTCCTGGGACGGGGTGCTCGCTTCGGGGCCGGGCTTGGCCCACGGTGGTAGGTCGGCCGCCGGGTCCTGGGTCGGGGTGCTGGGTTCGGGGCCGGGCTTGGCCCACGGCGGTAGGTCGGGCGCCGGGTCCTGGGTCGGGGTACCGGGTTCGGGGCTGGGCTTGGCCCACGGTGGTGGGTCGGCCGGCGGTTCGCGGTCCGTGGCGTCCGGGGTGCCCGGGGCGTTGCCGTTCGCCGGGGGACCGGCCGGCTGGCGGGCCCAGGCCGGGAGGTCTGCATCGGGCTGCCCGGCGGGCCACGACGAGGGCCACAGGGTGTCCTTCGGGGCCGCGGGAGCGTCGGCGTCGTCGTCGCCGCCCGCCGCGAGCGGGACGACGGTGGCGGGCGGTTCGGCCGCCGCGGGGCGGTCGGGGATCGGGGGCGGGCTCCACATCGGCGCCCGGGCCGAGGGCGCGGGCAGGGCCGGGGCGGGCGGGCCCTCGACGTCGATGGGCCCGGACCAGGTGCCCCACGGGTCCGCGGCGGGGGCCGGTTCGGCGACCGGTTGGCGGGGTGGAGCTGGGGCCGGGGCGGGGTAGCTGCCGGCGCGGCGGGACCGGTGGTGCTCGATGTCGTCCAGGTCCAGGACGACCGGCTCGGTGATGGGGAAGCCGGCGCGCCGCTGCACGTCCTGCAGCAGCCAGGCCACCTCGATGGCCTGCTGGGGCCGCTTGCGGGGATCTGGCGCCAGGGGACCGCGCAGTGCCTCCAGCAGTCCGGGCGGCAGGCCGGACCGCTCGATGGGGGGCGGGGCCATCTGCAGCACCCGCAGGAGCAGCGAGGCGTTGCTGTCGGTGATCTCCGCCGGCTTCTCCTGCGGGGCCCGGCCCGCGATCAGCGCGTAGATCGTGGTGGCGAGCGAGTAGACGTCGGTCGCCGGGGTGAGCTCGGTGCCCTCCAGCACCTCGGGCGAGGCGTGGTAGCGGACCGGGTTGTTGAGGGCGCCCAACCCGGGGAACACCGCGAACCGCGCCAGCCCGGTCTCGGTCATCAGCGGCTCGCCGTGCGGGCCGACCACCACGCGGGCGGGCGACAGATCGCCGTGGACGATGCCGGCCGTGTGCGCCGTCTCGAGCGCCCCGGCGAGCAGCACGCCCATCTGCAGGGCCCGCTCGATCTCCAGCGGGCCGTCCTGGGAGAGCAGCGTGTCGAGGGCGTCGGCCGGCTGGGGATCGGTGATGATCCACGGCCGGTGGTCGCCGGCATGGCCCCACTCGTGGATGGAGATCATGCTCGGGTGCACGCCGAGCCGCTGGGCCGTGGTCGCGGCCCGGTCGAAGTCGGCCTCGGTGCGGCCCTCGCTGAGCGGGGGGTAGGCGATGACCGTCACCGGTCGACCGAGTCGGTCGCTCGTGGCGGAAAACAGGCTGCGCGCGACCCGCTCCCCGATCAGGGAGAGGTCACGGCACCCGGGTATCTGAGGGGCGATCCCAGCCATGGCTCCGGGCGAATCTATTACGAATCGCGCCCCGGTTTCGCAGCCGGGGGCCCGGTTTTCCCGCTTTTCGCTAACTGACGTGGGAGTAAGGGGCTCACACGCTCGCGACCCGGCTGGCCTGGCCCTCCTCGAACCGGCGGACCTGATCCTTGGGCAGCACATGCCACACGTGCGCCGTTGCCTTCGCCCAGTGGTCGAGCAACATCGCAGCGCGTCGGGACCCGGTCAACTCGGCGTGCCGCTCGACCAGCCAGCGCAGCGTCTCCAGCCCGCCCATGTCCGGGCGGACCGCGTCCACGAGGTCCGGGTTGAGCCGGGAGATGAGCCGCTCGTGATCGCGGTCGAACACGAACGCCTGGCCGCCGGTCATGCCCGCGCCCAGGTTCCAGCCGACCGGGCCCATCACCACGATGGTGCCGCCGGTCATGTACTCGCAGCAGTGGTCGCCCGCGCTCTCCACCACCGCGGTGGCCCCGGAGTTGCGGACGCCGAACCGCTCGCCGACGCCGCCGGCCACGAACAGCTCGCCGCCGGTGGCGCCGTAGAGGCAGGTGTTGCCGGCGAGGATGGGCAGCTCGGAGGCGTCGTTGTCGGGCGGGCGGATGACCACCAGGCCGCCACCCATGCCCTTGCCGACGTAGTCGTTCGCCTCGCCGGTGAGATCGAGCTCGACGCCGTGGGCCAGGAAGGCGGCGAAGCTCTGGCCCGCGGTGCCGTTCAGGCGCACCCGGGCGGTGCCGCGGGGCGGCAGCTCGCCGTACTCCAGGGCGATGGCGCCCGACAGCGAGGCACCGATGGCGCGGTCCGCGTTCCGGATCTCGTAGGACAGGTCGACGTCGTCGCCGTCCCACACGGCCCGGAAGGCGTCGGCCAGCAGCCGGTCGCCCAGGTCGGACCGGGGGTCCTGCAGCTCGACCCGCTCCACGAAGCGGCGCGGCCCGCCGGCCTCGGGGGTCGCCAGCACCGGGGACAGGTCCATCACGTCGGCCCGCCCGTTGCCGGTGTGGCGCTGCCGCAGCAGATCGACCCGCCCGATGGCCTCGTCCAGCGAGCGCAGGCCCAGCTCGGCCAGGTACGTGCGCACCTCCTCGGCGATGAACAGGAAATACGCGGCGACCCCTTCGGGCGTGCCGGTGAAGTTGGCCCGCAGGTGGGGCCGCTGGGTGGCCACGCCCGGCTTGCAGGTGTCGCGGTGGCAGGCGCGCAGCATGATGCAGCCCTCGGCGATCATGGCCGCGGTGCCGAAGCTGTACTCGTCCGCCCCCAGCAGGGCGGCCACGATGACCTGGCGCCCGGTGAGGAAGCCGCCGTCGAC
>DASRJN010000323.1:0-2986 GCA_035649455.1 Acidimicrobiales bacterium | reverse complement strand
TGGCCGCGTTGCTGTTCGGCTTCACCGAGGAGCTGCAGACCCGGCTGGCCCTGCTGGACACGCCCATCCCGTCCGACTTCCTGCTGATGCTGCCCTACATCGTCACCATCGTGGTGGTGGCCGGGCTCGTCGGGCGCTCCCGCCCGCCCGCCGCCGACGGCCAGCCGTACGTGGCGGGCTAGGCGCGTCGATGGCCGGCACGCTGATCGACTGGGAGGCGCTGCGGGCCGCGGCCGCCGAAGCCGCCCACCAGGCCTATGCCCCCTACTCGAAGTTCCCCGTCGGGGCCGCGGGCCTGGTCGACGACGGCCGCGTGGTCGTGGGCTGCAACGTGGAGAACGCCTCCTACGGGCTGACGCTGTGCGCCGAGTGCGGCCTGGTCTCCGCCCTCCACGCCGGGGGTGGCGGCCGGCTCGTTGCAGTGGCGGTCACCGACCCGCACGGCCACGACCTGGCCTGCTGCGGCCGCTGCCGTCAGCTGCTGTTCGAGGCCGGCGGCCCGGACCTGCTGGTCAACGAGCGGCCCATGTCCGAGTGGCTCCCGGGCGCCTTCGGGCCGGACGAGCTCCGCTGATGGCCACCGACGTCCTCGACGTCATCCGCACCAAGCGCGACGGCGGCGAGCTGTCGGACGAGCAGGTGCGCTTCTTCGTCGAGGGCTACACCGCCGGGACCATCGCCGACGAGCAGGCCGCCGCACTGTGCATGGCCATCCTGCTGCGCGACATGGCGGCCGGCGAGCTGGCCACCTGGACCCAGGCCATGATCGACTCGGGCGAGCGCCTCGACCTGTCGGGCGTCGGGCGACCCACCGTCGACAAGCACTCCACCGGCGGCGTGGGCGACAAGGTGTCGCTGGTGCTCGCCCCGCTGGTGGCGGCCTGCGGCGCCGCCGTCCCCCAGCTCTCGGGCCGCGGCCTGGGCCACACCGGCGGCACGCTGGACAAGCTCGAGGCGATCCCCGGCTGGCGGGCCACGCTGTCGACCGGCGAGGTGGTGGCGCAGCTGCGCGACGTGGGCGCGGTGATCTGTGCGGCCAGCGACACGTTGTGCCCGGCGGACCGCAAGCTCTACGCGTTGCGGGACGTCACGGCCACGGTCGAGGCCATCCCGCTCATCGCCAGCTCGATCATGTCCAAGAAGATCGCCGAGGGAACCGGCGCCCTGGTGCTCGACGTCAAGGTGGGCTCGGGTGCCTTCCTGCCCGAGATCGACAAGGCCCGGCGCCTGGCCGAGACCATGGTGGCGTTGGGCCAGGCGCATGGCGTGCGCACCGTGGCGTTGATCACCGACATGGAAACGCCGCTCGGCCGCACCGCGGGCAACGGCCTGGAGGTGGCCGAAGCGGTCGAGGTGCTGCACGGCGGCGGCCCGCCCGATCTCATCGAGGTCACGCTGGCCCTGGCCCGCGAGATGGTGACGCTGGCCGGCCTCGCCGGCGGCGGCCCCGGTCCCGGGGGTGGGCGCCCGGCCACCGACCCCGCCGCACTGCTGGCCGACGGGCGGGCGCGGGCGGTGTGGGACGCCATGATCCGCGCCCAGGGCGGCGATCCCGACGCACCGCCGGCCGAGGCCCCCGCCCGCCACGTGGTGGCCGCTCCCGGGAACGGCTACCTGCGCCGGCTCGACGCCCGGGCCGTGGGCGTGGCCGTGTGGCGCCTCGGGGCGGGCCGGTCCCGCAAGGAGGACCCTGTCTCCCCCACGGCCGGCGCCGTATGCCTGCACAAGCCGGGAGACACCGTCACGGCCGGCGAGCCGGTCCTGGAGCTCCACCTGGACGACGAGTCCCGCCTGCCCGGCGCCCTCGCCGCCCTGGAGGGCGCCATCGCGGTGGGACCGGAGCCGCCCGATCCCCGTCCCCTTGTCATCGAAAGGATCGCTTGACGGCTCAGGGTGGTTAGCCTGGCGCATGGCTCCCCCCACTCTCGAGCAGATCCGTCGGGCCCCGAAGGTGGTGTTGCACGACCACCTCGACGGGGGCCTGCGCCCCGCCACCGTGATCGACCTCGCGCGCGACGCGGGCCACACCCTCCCGACCACCGAGGTGGACGAGCTGGCCCGCTGGTTCGTCGAGGGCGCCCGCCGCCACGACCTCGACCTCTACCTGGACACGTTCGAGCACACCGTGGGGGTCATGCAGACCAAGGACGCCCTGGTGCGGGCGGCGGCCGAGTGCGCCGAGGACCTGGCGGCCGACGGGATCGTCTACGCCGAGGTGCGCTTCGCCCCCGAGCTGCACATCGACGGCGGCCTGTCGCTCGACGAGGTGGTGGACGCGGTGCTGGAAGGCTTCCGCCTGGGCAGCGCCGGGCGCAGCATCACCATCGGGACGCTGGCCACCGCCATGCGCCACGCCGCCAACTCCAGCGAGATCGCCGAGCTGGCCCTGCGCCACCGCGACGACGGCGTCGTCGGCTTCGACATCGCCGGCAGCGAGGCGGGCAACCCGCCCACCCGCCACCTCGCCGCCTTCCAGGAGATCGCCAAGGCCAATAGCCACATCACCATCCACGCGGGCGAAGCCTTCGGTCTGCCGTCCATCTGGGAGGCAGTGCAGCTGTGTGGGGCCGAGCGCCTGGGCCACGGGGTCCGGATCGTCGACGACATCACCGTCGACGAGGCCGGCCGGGCCCACCTCGGCCGGCTGGCCGCCTTCGTGCGGGACCGGCGGGTGGCGCTGGAGATGTGCCCCACGTCGAACGTCCACACCGGGGCCGCCCCCTCCATCGCCGAGCACCCCATCGGGCTGCTCACCCGCCTGCGCTACCGGGTCACCGTCAACACCGACAACCGGCTCATGTCCGACATCACCCTCAGCCAGGAGTTCCACAACCTGGTGGAGGCGTTCGGCTGGGGCTGGGACGAGATCGAGTGGTTCACGGTCAACGCCATGAAGTCGGCGTTCTGGCCCTTCGACCAGCGCCTGCGCATCATCCAGGGGATCATCAAGCCCGGCTTCGCCGCGCTGCGGGCCGAAGAGCTCTGA
>DASRJN010000322.1:0-5373 GCA_035649455.1 Acidimicrobiales bacterium | reverse complement strand
TGCTCGGCACATCGGCCACCACGCCTGGATCGAGCAGCGGCTGTTCGAGATCCTGGGCGCCTGGGTGACCGCGGTGCCCGAGCTGGAAGCCAAGGCGGTGCTGGCCACCCAGAGCTACCACCACGCCTGGCACGCCGAGCTGTGGCATGGGCTGTTGCCGTCGGTCCCCCACATCCACGCGCCCGACCTCGTGACGCCGGCCGACGCCACGACCGCCCAGCGGATCGACTCGCTGGCTGCGGCCAAGGGCACCGTCGAGAAGCTGGCGGGGCTGTACGAGGTCGTGCTGCCGGCGCTGGTCGACGCCTACACCGAGCACCTGGAGCGGACCACGCCGGTCACCGACGGCCCCACGATCCGGGCGTTGCGCCTGGTGCTGGCGGACGAGGAAGCGGACGCCCGCACCGGTGAGCGGGTGCTGCGGTCGCTCCGCTAGGTGTTCTCGGCGAGCTGGTCGAGCAGCTCGGCGGACATCGGCGGCGCCGGCTCGGCCTCCCGGCTGCGGCGCAGGTACGCGAGGAGGACCGCGAGGTCGGCAAACCCCGGCGGGGTGTCCCCGCCGATGATCTTCTCGGCGTCACGCCTGGTCAGAGCGATATCCGTCATCCACCCGTGCGAACGCCAGCGACGGTGTCAAGGATATGGCTCAGGGGATCGACATTTCGCCGGATCGCTCGACGTGGCGGCGCAGGGCCGCGAGCGCCCGGTGCTGCAACGCCTTGATCGCGCCCTCGCTCTTACCGAGCATGCGGCCGACCTCCTCCACCGACAGGTCGGCGACGATGCGCAGCAACACCACCTCGCGCTGGTCCTGCGACAGCACGGCCAGCAGGTCCAGCACGTGGTCGCGGCCCATGGCCGCGAAGGCGTCCTCCTCCACGTCCCCGCAGCCCAGGCTCTCGTCGACGCCGGCGTCGGCCTGGAACTGGGGCTGGCGGCTGGCCCGGCGGCGGTCGTCGATCATCCGGTGGTGGGCGATGGTGAACAGCCATGAGCGGAAGCCGTTCTCGTCGCCCTCGAACCCGCCCAGGTTCCGGTGGACCTGGGCGAACACGTCGTTGGTCAGCCCGTCGGGATCGGAGGCACGGTGCCAGCGCAGGTAGGACGACACCGGCCCGGCGAGCTGACGGTAGAGCCGCTCGAACGACGCTTTGCAGCCGGCCTTGGCCGCCACCACCAACGGAGCCAGCGGGCAGTGGGACTCGTCGTCGCCCGTAGAGACCCGCCCAGAGGTTGGCCTGTCCCCATCCTCGGTGAGTTGCACGCCGCTCCCTCCCCCGGGGTCATCATCGACCCTGGGTGCTTCGCGTCCGTCCCTCCCCCTGCCGAGCACCTTACCCAACGAGCGCCTCGTGTCGCCGGACAACGCGGCGAGTGGCTGCCGGAGGACCGTGTCCCTGCCATTGGGGGTCGCCAGGCCTACGGAAATCACGGCGGAGGGTGGTCACTCTTGACCGCACCGGTATCCTTTAGCCCGCCTCGGGTACCTGGTTGGGCGCCCGGAGGTTAGAGCCGACCGCCACGGCCTCTCGACGCACGACGGGTACTTGCGGGGCTCTTCCCACGGACCGAGCACACGCGATAAGGACGTTACGTTGCCCAAGGAGCGCGTCGAGCGCGACGAAGAAGATCTCGTCCGGCTGTATCTCACCGACATCGGGCAGTATCCGCTGCTGACCAAGGACGACGAGGTCCGGTTGGCCCAGGCCATCGAGGCCGGGAACGCGGCCCGCGTCGAGCTCGAGGCAGAGGGTAGATCGCTTCCGCCGTCCCGTAAGCGCGAGTTGCGGCGCTCCGCCCGCGACGGTGAGGACGCCGAGCGCACGTTCGTCCAGTCGAACCTCCGGCTCGTGGTGTCGATCGCCAAGAAGTACCAGGCGTCGGGCCTGCCCCTCCTCGACCTGATCCAGGAGGGCAACCTGGGCCTGATGCACGCCGTCGAGAAGTTCGACTGGCGCAAGGGCTTCAAGTTCTCGACCTATGCCACCTGGTGGATCCGCCAGGCCATCACCCGCGGCATCGCCAACACCGGTCGCACCATCCGGCTGCCCGTGCACGCCGGCGACACCCTGGCTCGCCTGCAGAAGGCCCGGGCCCGCCTGGAGCTCAAGCTCGGCCGCCCGGCGACGCTGGCCGAGCTGTCGGCCGAGGTCGAGATGCCGGAGGACAAGGTGACCGAGGCCCTGCGCTTCGCCGCCGAGCCGCTGTCGCTGTCCGAGCCGCTGCGGGAGGACGGCGACGCCGAGCTGGGCGACGTCGTGGAGGACCGGTCGGCCGAGTCCCCGTTCGAGGTGGCGGCCACCGCGCTGCTGCCCGAGGAGATCAACCGGCTGCTGGCCCCGCTCGACGAGCGCGAGCGCGAGATCCTCAAGCTGCGCTTCGGGCTGGACCGGGGCGAGCCTCGCACGCTGGAAGAGGTGGGCGAGCACTTCAACCTCACCCGTGAGCGCATCCGCCAGATCGAGGCGCGGGCGATGTCGAAGCTGCGGCACCCCTCGTCCGACACGGGCGCTCGCGACCTGCTCGCCGTCTAGCTGTAGCGCTGGGGGCTAGCTGAGGCCGGTCCGCTCCAGGATCTCGTCCAGTCGTAGGACCTCGTCCGTCGTCACCACGCCCACGAAGCGGTCGTCGCCATCGACGATGGCCAGCACGTCGGTGTCGGCCCGTTCCATGGCACCCACCGCGTCGCGCACCAGCCATGTGGTCCGGCCCCGGGGCGCGGACGTGCGCGCGATGGTGCGGATGTCGGTGGTGGCCCACGCCTCCCGGCGCACCATCACGACCTCGTCCAGCACGGCCAGCCCGAGGTAGCGGTTGGTCTCATCCACCACCGGGACCGAGCGGCGCCGCTGTCCGACCAGGTGGACGGACAGGAACTCCTCGATGGTGGCGTCGGGGGGCACGGTGCGCACGTCGGTCGACATGACCGAGCTGATGGGAAGCTCGAAGCGCCGCTCGAGGTGCCCAAGCCGGCCCGCCCGCTGGTTGACGGACACCGACGAGTCGCCCACCACCAGCTGCGACGCCGCCGTCGCCACCAGTGCGGGCACGACGAAACCCGGTCGCCCGGTGGTCTCGGCCACGAACATCAGGGCCGCCAGAGGGGTGCGGTAGCCCGCGCCCAGGAAGGCGGCCATGCCGACCACGACGAGCAGGTCGACGTCGGACACGCCGAACGCCCCGCCCATCACCCGTCCGGTCAGTGCCCCGATCACCACCAGCGGGATGAACATGCCGCCGACGCCCCCACCACCGTAGGCAGCCATGACCGCCGCCACCCGGACCAGCAGGATCAAAAGCACGAGCCACGCCCCGTGGGCGGGATCGGTGGCCCACTCGATCACGTTGTAGCCCGGTCCCAGCGAGAGCGGCGTGTCGGCCGCAGCGTTCGACACCACGGCCAGCACGGCGAGCGTGGCGCCGGCGATGAGGATGCGGCTCGGCCACGGCGTCCGCTGGATCCGGGGCATGGTCCGCAGCGCCCGCAGGCCGGCGCTGAACAGGCGCGCCCCCACCCCGCACACGAGTCCCACCAGCAGGGCACCGGCCATGTCACGCCAGTCGAAGGGTTGCCTGCCCGCCATCGGCAGCAACGGATCGGTCCCGTCGAAGGCGGCGAAGGTGATGTAGCTGGTCGCGGCGGCCACCATGGCCGGTATGACGTTGCGCCGAGCCACGTCGGCCCGGTAGGGCACCTCGATGGCGAACAGCGCGCCGGTGGCGGGCGCCTTGAAGATGGCGGACACGCCGGCCGCCGTCCCCGCCACCAGCAGGAGCTTGGCGTCCTCGCGGGAGAAGAAGCGGGCGAAGCGGCGCTGCACGGATGCGCCGATCACCGAGCCGGCGTAGATCGACGGGCCTTCGAGGCCCAGCGCCCCGCCGTAGCCGATCGTGGCGATGCTGGCGAGGACGCGGCCCACGACGGCGCGGGGGTCGGCTCGCTCGGTGGCCTGGTCGTGGAAGCTGCGGACGTACTCGTCGGCCGTCGTGGTGTTGGTGCTGGCGGTGATCCAGCGCACGCACAGGGCGGCGATGACCAGGCCGACGGCCGGCGCCAGGGCCTGGACCCACAGCGGCTGCTCCGCCAGCGTGTCCAGGAGGCCGTCCAGCGTCACCCGATTGATGCCGAGCACGACCAGTCCGACCAGCACCCCGGTCAGTGCGGCGAACAGGAAGGTCTGGTGAGTGCGGCGGGCGATGGCACGCGCCTCTGCCTGCCGGTGAGCGGGCAGGAGGGGGTACGACACGCGCATGGGCCAAGACACTAGAGCGCGGGGTACCCCCCACCTGGCGGCGGCTCCTGGGGATCCCGGGGGCGGCCGCTCGGCTCACTCAGCGTGCGGAGTTTGACTGCGCAGGGCGGGGAGCGGGACGAAGCGGTGTGCAGCGCCCGCTACGCTCGCCGCCATGAAGAAGCTTTTGCTCCTCGTCGTGATCGTTGCGCTGGCCACCATCGCGGCCAAGAAGGTGCGCTCCGCGTCCTGACCACATTCGTCCTCCGCCCCGGCTGGCGGCCCCCGCTCCGCGGGCGTCGTGCGGGCCGGGGCTGGCGACGGTCCCACAACCAACGGGCCGCGATGGCCGCCAGCGCGGCGGCGATCATGGCCCCTCCCCCTAGGGCGGCATGCCGTGGCGCAGGCATGGGTACGCGTTCGCGCAGCGGCACTCGGTGGGTGAACCGGCGGACCTCCCAGCCGTTGGCCTTGGCTGCGCGCAGCAGCTCACGGTCGGGGTTGACCGCCACCGGATGCCCCACCGCTTCCAGCATCGGCTTGTCGGTGGCTGAGTCGCTGTACCCGTAGGAGCGCGCCAGGTCGATGCCGTCGCGCTCGGCCACGGCCCGGATGGCCACCGCCTTGTCCGGCCCGTAGCAGTAGAGCTCGGTGCTCCCGGTGTAGCGACCGTGCTCGTCCAGCTCGGCCCGGGTCGCGATCACCTCGTCGACACCGAGGAAGCGGCCGAGAGGCGCCACGATCTCCTCCGGTGAGGCGGACGCGATGAACACCTTCCGCCCCGCGCTCTGGTGCTCCCGGATGAGCTCGAGCGCCTCGTCGTAGACGATCGGCTCCACCACGTCGACGAGGGTCTCGCGCACGATCTGGCTGATGGCCGCCTGATCCCAGCCCCTCGTCAACCGCAGCACGGAGTCGCGCAGCTTGGCCAGCTTCTCGGGCGAGGCCCCGAACTGCGCGTACACCAACTGGCCCCACGCGGCCCGCAGCAACATGCGGCGCGACAGCAACCCGGCCCGGTGCAAGGGCCCGCTGAACGCCACCATCGACGCCTTGGCGATCACGGTCTTGTCGAGGTCGAAGAAGGCGGCCTCCACGACGGGCGACCCTACTGGCGCCCACGCCGCACGCCCATCCCGCC
>DASRJN010000321.1:0-3605 GCA_035649455.1 Acidimicrobiales bacterium | reverse complement strand
AGTCCCGCACCTTGAGGTTGGCCGAGAGCGCCCGCTGGATCGGCGCCTCGTCGTCGACCACGAGCACTGCGGTCACGGCGTCCTCACCTCCTCGGGCGCGGTCTCGTCGACCTCGCCGTGCTGGCGGAGGGTCACGACCATCGTCGTGCCTCCCCCGGGCGTGTCCTCGATGGACAGCTCGCCGCCCATGGCCTCGGTGAAGCCGCGGGCGATGGCCAGACCGAGCCCCACGCCAGTGCCGTGGTCGACGCGGCGCTGGAAGGGCCGGAACACGTCCTCGCGGGCCTTGGGATCGATGCCCGGCCCCTGGTCGACCACCCGCACGAGCACCTGGCCGGCCACCGACCCCGCGTGGACCTGCGGCGGCTCGGTGCCGGGGGAGTGGGTGAGGGCGTTGTCCACCAGGTTGGCCACCACCCGGGCCAGCAGCTGGGGATCGGCGTCGACGGTCGGCAGCTCCTCGGGCACGTCGACCACGACCGCCTTGGCCCGGGGCCCGAGGTCGGCCAGGGCGCCGGGCAGCACGTCCTCCAGGCTGACCTCGCACACCGTCGGAGTGATCACGCCGGCCTGCAATCGGCTCATGTCGAGCAGCGACTCGACCAGGCCTGTGAGCCGGTCGGTCTCGTCCTCGATGGTGGCGTAGAACTCGGCCCGCTGGTCCGGGCCCCAGTTCACGTCGGTCTGGCGCAGCCCGGTGATGGTGGCCTTGATCGACGCCAGCGGCGTACGCAGGTCATGGGATACCGCCTGGAGCAGGCCGGCGCGCAGGTCGTTGGCTTGGGCCAGCTCGGTGGCCCGCGCCGCCTCACCCTGGAGCCGCCGGGCTTCCAGCACGAAGGCCGCCTGGGCGGTCAGGGCGTGCAGCAGGCGGTCGTCCTCCGGCTCCAGCCGCATCCCGTGGACCACGAGCGCCCGGCCCGGTCCCAGTGGCTCGGCGACGTCTGCGACCTCGGGGTCGGTGGGGACCGGGTCGCCGGCCGCCGCCTCGACGCGCCACTCTCCGTCCTGGAGTTGGAGCACGGCCGCCGACGGGGCGCTGAAGGTGGTCCGTACCTGCTCGACCAGGCGGGGCAGCACGTCCTCCCGGGTCAGCGAGCCGGCCATGCGGGCCATGGCCTCGGCCTCCACCCGCACGCGGGTCAGCTCCTCCTTGCGGCGGGTGGCGATGTCGACCAGGTAGCTGACCAGCGAGGCGGCGAGCACGAACACCACCAGGGCCAGCAGGTTCTCCCCCTCGCCGACGGTGAAGCGGTAGAAGGGCGGGGTGAAGTACCAGTTGGCGAGCAGGAACGCGACGACCGCCGCGACCAGCGCGGGCAGCGCGCCGCCCACCGCGCCGATGCCGAGCACCGCTATGAGGTAGATGAGCAGAACGCTGGGCAGGCTCACCGAGTCCCGGAGCAACGCCAGCACCACCGTCATGAGCGGGAGGCCGACCGCGGCCAGCAGGAACGCGGTCAGCCGCCGCCGGGGCGGCAGCGGGGCCAGCAGCGACCGGGACGGAAGGTGGGGCAGGGCGAGCCCGCCCCCCTCGCCGTCGGCCTCCTGCGAGATCACATGGACGTCGATCGGCCCCGACAGGCGGATGACCCGGTTGATGATCGAGCCCTGGGTCAGCTCCTGCCAGCGGCTGCGCGAGGTGGCGCCCAGCACGATCTGGGTGGCGTTCTCGCGGCGGGCGAAGGCCACCAGCGCGGCGGCGATGTCGGTCCCGGTGATGGCCCGGTAGCTGCCGCCCACCTCGCCCAGCAGCTCCCGGGCGCGGTCGAGGTGGGTGTTGGCCGGGCCGGACAGCCCGTCGTCGCGCTGCACGTGCACCCCCAGCAGCTCGCCGTGGGCCCGCTGGGCGATGCGGGCGGCGCGCCGGATGAGGTGGTCGCGCCCGGGGGCGCCGGTGAGGGCCACGATGACCCGCTCGCGGGTCTCCCACGGCTGGGAGATGCCGTGGCGGGCGCGGTAGTCCTCCAGCGCGTCGTCGACCTTGTCGGCCAGCCACAGCAGGGCCAGCTCCCGCAGGGCGGTGAGGTTGCCCACCCGGAAGTAGTTGGCCAGGGCCGCGTCGATCTTCTCCGGGCCGTAGATGTTGCCGTGGGCCATGCGGCGCCGCAGGGCCTCGGGGGTCTGGTCGACGAGCTCGACCTGCTGGGCGGCCCGCACCACCGCGTCGGGGATGGTCTCGCGCTGGGTTACCCCGGTGATCTGGGTGACCACGTCGTTGAGCGACTCGAGGTGCTGGATGTTGACGGTGGTGATGACGTCGATGCCGGCGTCGAGCAGCTCCTCGACGTCCTGCCAGCGCTTGGGGTTGCGGGAGCCCGGCACGTTGGTGTGGGCCAGCTCGTCCACCAGGGCCCGCTCGGGCCGGCGGGCCAGGACGGCGTCGACGTCCATCTCCTCGAACACCGTGCCGCGGTACTCGATGCGGCGCCGGGGGATGACCTCCAGCCCCGCGATCAGCTCGGCGGTCTTGGGGCGCCCGTGCGTCTCCACGAAGCCGACGACGATGTCCGCGCCCCGCTCCCGGGCGCGCTGGGCCTCGCTCAGCATCGCGTAGGTCTTGCCGACGCCGGGGGCGGCGCCGAGGTAGACGCGCAGGGTTCCCCGGGGGGTCACGTCCCTGCGCTCCGGTCCAGATCGAGGTTGAGCTCCAGCACGTTCACTCCCTTCTCACCCAGGAAGCCGAGGCTGCGGCCGCTGGTGTGGCGGTCCACCAGCTGGAGGACGTCGTCGACGTCCAGGCCGCGAGCCTCGGCTACCCGGGGGGCCTGGAGGCGGGCGTTGGCCACCGAGATGTGGGGATCGAGCCCGGAGCCCGACGCGGTCACCGCGTCGACCGGCACCCGGACGTCGGGGTCGAGCCGGTTCTCCTGCCGGTAGGCGTCGACCCGCTCGGCGACGGTGTCGAGCAGCTCGGGGTTGGTGGGCCCGAGGTTGGAGGCGCCCGACGCCACCTGGCTGAGATCGTCGGCGTCGGCGCCCTCGGCCCCGGCCGCCGCCGCCCCCGCGGCCGAGGGCCGGGTGTGGAAGTACTCCTCCCCGATGAAGCTCTGGCCGATCAGCGACGACCCGACCACCTCACCGTCCCGGCGCACCAGCGAGCCGTCGGCCTCGTGGCGGAAGGCCAGTTGGGCGATGCCGGTCACGGCCAGCGGGTAGACGAGGCCGCACAGCAGCGTGAGCACGAGAAGGGCCCGCAGGCCGGCGAGCAGTTGAGCACGCATTCAGCTCACCCCCAGGGCGGTGATGACGATGTCGATGGCCTTGATGCCGACGAAGGGGGCGACGATGCCGCCGAGCCCGTAGATCAGGAGGTTGCGGCGCAGGACCGCCGCGGCCCCGGCGGCCACGAACTTCACGCCCCGCAGCGCCAGGGGGATCAGCCCCACGATGATCAGGGCGTTGAAGATGACGGCCGACAGGATGGCCGAGCGGGGGCTCTCCAGCTGCATGACGTTGATGTCGTCGAGCTGGGGGAACACCCCCACGAACATGGCCGGGATGATGGCGAAGTACTTGGCCACGTCGTTGGCGATCGAGAACGTGGTGAGCGAGCCGCGGGTGATGAGCAGCTGCTTGCCGATCTCGACGATCTCGATGAGCTT
>DASRJN010000320.1:0-8410 GCA_035649455.1 Acidimicrobiales bacterium | reverse complement strand
CGGTGCTTGGACACGAGGACCTCGGCCTGGCCGCGGTCGGGCGAGTCCTGGTGGTAGACGTCGTCGCGGTAGATGAACATGACCACGTCGGCGTCCTGTTCGATGCTGTTCTCGACCGTGATCCCGTTGGCCAAGAAGTTGTGGGTGGACTCGACGGTGGCGTCGAAGACCACCTGGCGGCCCCGGGGCTCGATGGCGGTCACGGTGTCCCAGGCGACGTCCGACGTGGCGAGTGCCCGCACGACGTCGTCGTCGATGAGCTCGGCCACCCGCTCCAGCAGCACCCGGTCCGCGTCGCCGGAGAACCGCGCGGGGCCCGCGGGATCGTTCGCCAGCAGGCGGGCGGGAGGGATGCCGCGGGCCGCTGCCCGGGCGCGGACGCGGGCCCAGACCTCGGCCGGGACCTGGTCGGGGGCGGTGCCGGCCGGCGTGACGGTGAGGCGGTAGCCCGCCGCGGTCTCCTCGATGGTGCAGGCCTCGCCCCGGCGCAAGAGCAGCAGGCGCAGGTCGTCCAGCAGGCGGCGACCGGGGGCGTCGAACCAGCGGGTGGTGCCATCGTCTTCCCCACCCTGCGCCCACAGGCGGCCCACGAACGCCGCCACCTGGTCGTCACCCAAGGCGAACACCGGGGCGGGGACGTAGCGATCGCGCCCGCCGGGGAGCACGTCGGCCAGCAGCGCCACCTGGGCCTCGGGCAGCACCCCGGCCTCCTTCGGGGCCGCCAGCAGGCGCGGCACGGCGACGCGGCTGCCGAGCGCCAGCTCGTCGAGGCGCAGCCAGCCGCCGACGGTGAGGAACGGATGGTTGGCGCTGGCCGTCACCCGCCGGCCCGACGCGAGCCGTAGCTCGAAGCAGTCCTTGACCCCGGTCGCGAAGGCCCGGGTCATGATGGCCGGCACCAGCCGCAGGTCGATGTCGAGCGACCACACCGGGATGTCCCGCTCGCCGCTGGCGGCGAGGTCACCGATGGGGACCTCGGCCCCGGTGTCGGCCCGCAGCACCCGGGCGTCGCCGGTCAGGCAGCCGGACTCGCGGAGGTCGGCCAGCATCGGTCGCTTGTCGGCCCGCAGCTCCAGCTGGCGGGAGAGCTGGGAGAGGGCCACGACCGGGCACTCCAGCTCGCGGGCGAGGATCTTGAGCCCACGGCTGATCTCGGACACCTCCACCTGGCGGTTCTCGGCCGAGGACCGGCCGGTCATGAGCTGCAGGTAATCGACCACCACCATGCCGAGGTCGCCCACCTGGCTGCGCAGCCGCCGGGCCTTGGCCCGGATCTCCATGACCGTGAGGTTCGGGTTGTCGTCGATCCAGATGGGTGCGGCCGCCAGCCGGCCGATGGCCTGGCTGATGCGGCTCCAGTCGTCCTCGCTCAGCCTCCCCGTGCGCACGCGGGCGGAGTCGATGCGGGCTTCACCGCACAGCAGGCGCTGCGACAGCTCGAGGGCGCCCATCTCGAGGCTGAACAGCAGCACCGGCCGGTTGGCGTGCAGCGCCGCGTGGGCGCCCATGCCCAGCGCGAACGACGTGTTGTGCACGAACACGTCGGCCGCCACGAAGTTGTGGGTCTCGGGGATGGTCAGGTCGTAGACCTGCTCGTCGCCCTCGTGCTCCACGGCGACGATCTCGTCCCACCGCACATCGCCGGCCGTTTCGGCTCCGTCGCCCGTCGGCCGCGAGCCCGGATCAGAGTCGGTGGCGATCGGGCTCCCAGCGTGGTCGGCGGCCTGCCGGGCGGGGGCGGTGGCGCGCTCGCTGACCATGCGGGCGTGGGCCACGACCGCACCCAGCTCGGCCTCGTGGCCGAGCAGGCCGATGTGGGTGGCCAGGGCCACGAGCTGGGCCGGCTCGTCCACCACCAGGTCGTGGGCCAGCCAGGTCGTCTGGTCGACCGCCACCACCGACTCGCGCACGCCGGCCACGATCCCGAAGCGCAGCAGCAGGTGTTGGAGATCGCGCGCCAGCCCGAGGCTGCGGGTGCCGACCACCAGGCGCCCCGGCTCGCCATGCATGGGACGCCACAGCGCGGCGCCTACGCCGAGCGCGCGGTTGAGGAACCGGGCCAGCAGGTCACGGGGCAGGCGGAACACCGCGGCCGGCACCCGCCGGGCCTCCAGGGCCGGGGCGATGTCGTGCCGGCGGGCCAGCCCGACCAGCTCGGGCGACGCGGTGACGTCCCAGGTGCGGTCACCGCCGGGCAGCGCACGGTCGCTGACGCCGACCCGGAAGCGCGCCCCCCGGTACTCGATGTCGGACGCCACCTCCCGGTTCTCGGTCCACAACTTGGGACAGCCTTCGTCCTCGCCCGGCGCCATGACCAGGTGGGCGAGCAGCACAACCTCGTCGGCCGGCAGGCTCACGGTGCCGAACACGGGGATGGCGGCCGGCACCCCCACCAGCCGCCCGGGGGCCAGGTCGGCCAGCGGCTGCCAGCCCTGGGGCGTGAGAAAAGGGTGGCTGGCCGTCGTGCGGATCTCGCGGCCCGAGCGGGTGCGCACCCGGTACACCGGCTTCACGCCATCGTCCACGAAGGCGCTGGGCCGCGTCTCGACGATCCGCCCACCGTCGAGGGTGAGGACCGAAACGTCCTCGCCCGCGGTGCCCGCCCGGTGCAGCTCGGCCGCCGTGCGCAGCTCGCCCGTCGCCGGGTCGACCACCAGCGTGTCGGCCGCGACGCACTTCCCCATCGACGGCCGGCCCCCCACCACGACGAGGGTGCTCGGCTGCAGGCCGGACAGCAGCTCGTCGAGGTCGACATAGCCGGTGGGGACGCCGGTGATGGCGTCGCCCCGGCCGTAGAGATGCTCCAGCCGGTCGAGGTTGAGGCCGAGCAGGTCTTCGATCTTGGCGGTGGAGTCGGTGACGCGCCTCTGGTTGACGTCGTAGACCATCGACTCGGCCCGGTCGAGCGCCTTGGCGATGTCCTCGGGCATGCCGTACCCGATCTCGGCGATCTCGCCGGCCACGCCGATGAGCCGGCGCAGCAGCGCGTGCTCCTCGACGATGCGGGCGTAGCCGGCGGCGTTGGTGGTGGCCGGGGTGGAGGCCATGATGTCCACCAGCACCTGGTGGCCGCCCACCGTCTCCAGCAGCCCGCTGCGCCGCAGCTCGTCGGCCACGGTGACCGGATCGACCGGCTGGCCCGAGGCGTAGAGGGCGTGGACGGCGTCGAAGATGTGGGCGTGCGCCGGCTTGTAGAAGTCGTCGGCCCGGAGGACGCCGGCGGCAGCGGCGATGGCCTCGGCCTCCAGCATCATCGCGCCCAGCAGCGACTCCTCCGCGTGGAGGTCGTGCGGAGGTACACGCCCGCCCCGGGGGGCGGGGCGACGAGGAGCGGGGGCAGCACCGTCGGCCATGGCGGACCTCACCCTGGCAGGCCGATCCTGTGAGGAGTAAGGGGAACAACCCGGGGGAAACGCTGTGGATGAGGCCGAGAAGTCTGGGGAAACACCCCCTCGACCGCCACGGATGGTGGTCGAGGGACTGCGGATGCGCCTCTCAGCGGTCGAACTCCCCTCGCAGCCTGTGGATGCCCTGTGGATGGATCGGGCGGGCCTGGCACAGACCCGCCCGATCCGCGCTCACTCGGCGACGACGTCGAGCGTGACGGGGAACTCGACGTCCGCGTGCAGCTTGACCGGCACGGTGTGGGTGCCGAGCGTCTTGATCGGCTCGTGGAGCACGATCTTGCGCCGGTCGAGGACCACTTTGGCCTGTTCCTCGACCGCCGCCGCGATGTCGCTGGCGGTCACCGAGCCGAACAGCTTGCCCTCGCTGCCGGCCCGCGCGGCCACGGTGATGACCTTCGGCACCAGCGTGGTGGCCAGCGCCTCGGCCGCGGCGCGGTCCTGCGCATCGCGCAGGTCGCGGGCCCGGCGCATGCTGGCCGCCTGGGCCGACGCCCCGTCCGAGGCCTTCATGGCGAGGCCCTTGGGCACCAGGAAGTTGCGGGCGTAGCCGTCGGCCACGTCCAGGATGTCGCCCCGCTTGCCGAGGTTGCTCACGTCGCTGCGGAGGATGACCTTCATCACTCCTCACCGCCCTCGGTGTCCTCGCCGGCGACATCGAGCACCGGCTCGTCGGGAGCCGCACCGTCGTCGCGGGGGCCGCGCTCGTCGCGGGGGCCGCGCTCGTCCCGGGGACCGCGATCGCCCCGGGGACCGCGATCGCCACGGTCGCCACGGTCCCCGCGGTCCCCACGGTCACCGCGGCCGCCACGCTGCTGGGTGATGCGGGTGACGTAGGGCAGCAGCGCCATCTCGCGCGCGTTCTTGATGGCCTTGGCCACGTCGGCCTGCTGCTGGGCGTTGTTGCCGGTCACCCGCCGGGCCCGCACCTTGGAGCGGTCGGACATGAACCGGCGGAGCAGGTTCACGTCCTTCCAGTCGACGTACTCGACACCCTCGGTGATGAGCAGGCTGGTCTTCTTCTTCGCCCTGCGGGCGTTGTCCTTGTTCTTAGAGCGGGATTTGGCAGGCATCAGAAGGGCTCCTCGGAGGGGTCGTAAGTGGGCGCCGGCTCGTTGGCGGCGGGGCGCTTGGCACCGCCTCCCCCTCCGCTCCAGCCGTCGCCGCCGTCCCGGCGGTCGCTGCGGCTGACCTCGGCCGTGGCCCAGCGCAGGCTGGGACCGACCTCGTCGGCGACGATCTCGACGACCGAGCGGCGCTCGCCGTCGTTGGTCTCCCACGAACGCTGCTCGAGGCGGCCGGTCACGACGACCCGCGCCCCCTTCTCCAGCGACTCGGACACGTTCTGGGCGAGGTCACGCCAGCAGGTGACGTTGAAGAAGGAGGTGCTCTCCTCCCACTGCTGGCTGTCGCGGTTCTGCCACCGGCGGTTGACGGCCACCCCGAAGGTGGTCACGGGCGCTCCCGCCGGGGTGAAGCGCAGCTCGGGGTCGCGGGTCAGGTTGCCCACGATGGTGACGTTGGACGACATGGCTTGCTGCCTCCTAGTTGGCAGCCTGCTCGAGGAGGCCGCGCCGGGCGGCCTCACGGTCGGGCAGGCGCACGACCTTGTGGCGGACTGTCTCGTCCGCGAGTCGCAGCGCCCGCTCGAGCTGGTCGAGGTCGCTGCCCCCCACGAACTCGAAGACCACGTAGTAGCCCTCGTGCTTGTGGTTGATCTCGTAAGCGAAGCGGCGGCGGCCCCAGCGATCTTCGCTGCGCACCGTGGCCCCCCGCTGGCCGAGCATGTCGGCGATGCGCTTGACGGTGGCGTCGATCACCTCGTCGTCGAGCTCGGCGTCGATGATGACCATGAGTTCATAGGCTCGCATGGCGAGCGCTCACCTCCCTTCGGACCCGGCCAGGCCGGGGCCCCGCACGAGCGGAGCAGGGCGAATATGACCCGGCGACTGTAGCGGGCCGCGGCGCGTTTCCTCACATCCCCGATCATCTCGCGGGGGTGTGACACTTAAGCGATGCAGGTCCCTCCGACGTCATCGGAGCATCCGATGACCTGGAAGTTCGACTTCCCCGTCTATCACCCGCAGGACCTCGCGGCCTGGCGCGCCTGGCTGGAGGCCCACCACGACGCCGCCCGCGGCGTGTGGGTCGCATCGTGGAGGCGGGCCAGCGGCCGGGACCCGGTCTCTTACGAGGACCTCGTCGAGGAGGCCATCTGCTTCGGCTGGATCGACTCGACGGCCAACATCCTCGACGCCGATCGCGGTCTGCAGCTCATGACGCCACGCAAGCCGAAGAGCGGCTGGACCCGGCTGAACCGGCGGCGGGTCGAGGCCATGGAGGCCCAGGGTCGGATGACCGCCGCCGGTCGCCGGGCCGTCGACGCGGCCAAGGCCAACGGATGGTGGACGATCTACGACGCGGTGGAGGACCTGGTCGAGCCCCAGGACCTGGCGGCTGCCCTCGCGGCCTCTCCCCCGGCCCGCACCGCGTGGAACGGCTTCCCGCCGTCGGCCCGCAAGCAGATGCTGTGGTGGGTGATCAGCGCGGGCAGGCCCGAGACGCGAGCGAAGCGCATCGCGCAGATCGTCGCCCAGGCCGAGCTGGGCCGCCGCGCGGCCGGCTGAGGCTAGGGGCAGGTGCCGCCCACGGTGAGCTTGCTGCCGGGGCCGGCGCCGAGGGCAGCCAGGTCGCCCTGGAAGGTCTCCAGCGCGAACCGGTAGTCGCCGTCGGGGTTGTAGGTGGGGCAGTTGTCCGAGTCGCCGCACGGCTCCATCTCGGCGGAGGACACGAAGGAGCCGTCGGCCGCGAACCAGGCGATCGACAGCGGCGTCGGCGTGTTGCGCATCCAGAACCCGCCGCCCGTATCGGCCTCCCACACGAACAGCATCCCTTTGTAGCCCTTCAGGTCGGTGACCTCCATCAGGCCCCGCTCCCGCTGCGCTTCGGTGGCCGCGACCAGCACGCAGCACGCGGACACGTTGCCGTCCTCGTCGGTGATGGTGATGACGGTCTCGCCCACACCGTCGACCGGGCCCGGCCGGGTGGGCGCCTCCGCGACCTCGACATCGCTCTCCTGCACGGCCGAGGCGTTGCCGGTGGCGGTCTTCAGGTCGTCGAGGCTGAGCGCCCCGCTGGGAGCCTCCGTCTCGGTGCCCGGCGGCACGCCCGCGGCCTGATCCTGCCCGTCGTCGTCCGAGCACGCGGAGCCGGTGACGAGGAGCAGCGCGAGGAAGGCCGCCGCGACCCGGGCGCGGCGGCCGGTGGCCCCATGCGAGATCATCGACGCATCCTGCCACCACCGGCCGGCACCGCGCCCCTCCGGCGCGTGCTACGAGCGGGGCGTCGGGCGCTCGTACAGGCTCAGGGCCTCGGCCACCTCGGGCGACAGGTGGTAGCTCTCGCTGTCGTCGGGGAAGCGACCGCCGCGCACGTCGTCGGCGTAGGCGGTCAAGGCGTCGGCGGCGGCCGAGCCCAGCTCGGCGTAGCGGCGGACGAACTTGGGGACGAGCCGCTCCTCCAGGCCGAGCAGGTCGTGGTACACGAGCACCTGGCCGTCGACGTCGCGACCGGCGCCGATGCCGATGGTGGGCACGTCCACCGCCTCGGTGACCAGCCGGGCGACGTGGTCGGGCACGGCCTCCAGCACGATGGCGAAGCAGCCGGCCGCGGCCAGCGCCTTGGCGTCGTCCCGCAGGGCCAGCGCCGCGTCCTGCTGGCGACCCTGGACCTTGAACCCGCCCAGGGCGTGGATCGACTGGGGCGTGAGACCCAGGTGCCCCATCACCGGGATCTCGGCATCCACGATGGCCTCGATCACGCCGAGGCGCTTGCGGCCGCCCTCCAGCTTCACGGCCTGGGCGCCGGCCCGGATGAGGGTGGCCGCGTTGTGGACCGCGTCGTGGGGGGACGTGTGATAGCTCATCCAGGGCAGGTCGCCGATCACCAGCGGGCGCGGGCCCTCGGCGGTCGAGGCCGCCAGCCCGCGGCGGACCGCGGCGGTGTGGTGGGCGATGTCGTCCACGGTCACGCCGAGCGTGTCCTCGTAGCCGAGGACGACCATGGCCAGGGTGTCACCGACGAGGATGAGGTCGACGCCGGCGGCGTGCGCCTGGCGGGCGCCCGGCGCGTCGTAGGCGGTCACCATCACCAGGGGATCGGACCCGGCTCGTACCTTGGACGAGCGGATGGCGGGAACGGTCAGTGTGCGCATCGGCACTGAACCTCCTTGTCCGTCCAGCGCCTCGGTGGCTGCCGGCGGTAGGGCCGAAGGTAGCGGGATCGGTAGCGTCAACGCCATGCCGGCGTCCCCGCATTCCCCCGAATCCGGCCCGTGCGAGTCGTGCGGCGCCGATGCCGACGACCTGGCGCCGGTCCACCGCGTCTACGTCACCCCCGAGGCGTGGGACACCGAGGAGCGCGTCGAGGTGCTCGACGAGGTCGAGCGCTGGTGCTTCCCCTGCCGCAGCCAGTACCCGCACCAGCCCGTGGCAGGCTGACCGCGCGCCGGGCGCGCGCGTCCAGCCCTACGGTCTGGTAGGTGGCGGGATGGTGGGGAGGGTGATCTGTCCCCCGGTGGTCGTCGTGTTCTCAGGCGTGGTCGAGGTCGGGAAGGGGAACGTCGGCCGGGTGTTGCCGGGCCCGCCACCGCCACCGCCGTCGCCGTCGCTGGGCGGCGGACCGTTGCCCTGACCCTGGTCCTCGGGGATCGTGGTCGCCTGGTCCCCGGGGAACAAGTCGTTCTTGTGGAGCACGGTGCCGAGGTTGATCTGCTGTTCCGTGGGCACGGTGAAGCTGTCGTCCATGCCGTCGGTGGCGACCTGCATGTACTTCTTCCAGATGGTGGCCGGGAACGAACCGCCGGTCGCGACCCGGCCCTGCACCAACCGGCCCTTGCGGTTCATCGGCCAGATCAGGCCGTCGAACTGCTCGGTGTCGGGGTCGTCCCAGCCGGCCTGGCCTGTCTCCGGATAACCCATCCAGACCACCGTGGTGAGCCGAGGCAC
>DASRJN010000319.1:0-3121 GCA_035649455.1 Acidimicrobiales bacterium | reverse complement strand
TGCGCCCGGACCCGGCGTATCCGGAGTACCCGAGCGGCTACAACGGGTTCGCGGCGGCGGTGACCGGAGCCCTGGAGAAGGTGTTCCACACCCGCCGGCTGCAGCTGACGGTCACCTCCACGGCGGTGCCCGACGTCCGCCACTACAACACCGGCAGGGCGCTGCGGCAGGACGTGGTCGACGGCAGGATGTGGCTGGGGGTCCACTTCCGCTTCGCCGACACCGCGGCCAGGGACATGGGGCTCCGGCTGACCGACTGGACCCTTGACCACTACTTCCAGCCCGTCGAGGGGAGCGATAGTCCAACCGTGGACCGGCCTGCGATGTGACCACACGGGCGACTCATGCGTCGGCCTGTAACGACCGAAGCCGGATCAGGGTCACGTGGCGGTATCTAGCCCGGGATGACTTCTCTGGACGTCCCCCGCGTCAAAGGCCCGCCAACGCGATCCCAGTTGGGACGGCGTCGCTGCTGTGAGGGGAGGGCACCATGAAGCGTTTGGCTTTTGCGGTGCGGTTGGCGCTGCCGATGATGGTGGCGGTGGCACCAAGCGCCCTAGTGGTCCGCTGGTGGCCGGGGAAGGAGTGACCCATGTCAGGGTTCGCGAGCAAGGTTTCGGCGGGGCGCCGCCGTCTGCGTTGGTGGATCGTGGTGCTCGCCGCGGTCGTGGCCGTGCCGTTGGTGGCCGGGGTGTCCGCCCGGGCCGAGGCGGCCGCCGTCCAGTGGACCCCCTACTCGGGAAGCAATCAGTTCACCGACGACAGCTGCGGCTATCCGACAGCAGTCGCCGCCACCTTCAGCGGCCGGGTCGGGGTTCGGGCCGGGACCGGCCCGGCGGCCGGGTATCTCTTCGTCACCGACAACTACTCCGTTCGTGAGGTGCATACCGACCCGGCCACCGGGCGGTGGTTCGTCGTCCGAGCCAACGCCCAGTTCAAGGACATAAAGGCAACGCCGGTCGGAGGTAACGTCTTCGAGGCTACGACCAAGAACCCGGGCCAGTCCCTCGTCGTTGAGGACGCGACCGGCAAGGTGGTGCTCCGGTCTGCCGGCGTGGTCACCTTCAGGTACACCTTCGACGCGGGCAGCAACACCTTTGTCGAGTTTCTGGGCGTGACCCTGGCCGGTCACTTCCCCGACACCTCGGTGTGTTCGGCCGCCGGATCGATTCTCGGGATCGACTCCGCGAGCCGGCTCACCGCCCACCCGCTCGGGACCACGGCGTCCCCGCTTGGCTACTACGAATACCGCCCACCCGGCTACGGAACGGGCGCCAAGAAGCCGCTGCTCATCTTCCTGCACGGCTACGGCGGGAACGGGGACGGCACCGCGGCCCAGTTGCCCAACGTGATCAACGACGCCGGCATTGCCTACTACATCGCCAACAACGGCTGGGCCGCCGACCGTCCCTTCGTCGTCCTGTCGCCACAGCACAACGAGATCACCAGCCCGGCCTACCCCTACCCATGCGACGGCCCCTTTGGCGGGTCGTGCACGATGCAACTGCAACACGACTACGGCAACCCCTTGCCGGCCGGCTCGCCGTGCTGGGCACCATCGGAGGTCCACGCCTTCTTGGACTACGCGCTGGCCCACTACCACGGCAACATCGACCCGACCCGGGTGTATCTGACCGGCCTCAGTTGCGGGGGCTACGGCGTGTGGGAGTCCCTGGCGCAGTTCGGCGCCGGGAGGATCGCGGCCGCTGTCCCCATTGCCGGCGACGGGCGTCCGGCGCTGCGGTCATCGGGATGCGCACTGGCGTCGGTGCCGATCTGGGCCTTCCACGGCGACGCCGACGACGTCGTTGACCCCGCCGGCAGCATCGACACGATCGCTGGGCTGCGGGCCTGCCCGGCGCCGCCGGCCAACGAGCTGCGCCTGACGGTCTACCCGGGAGTCGACCACGACTCCTGGGACCACGCCTACAGCGGCAGCCAGGGCCAAGACATCTATGGTTGGATGCTGGGCTTCACCACCGGCTGACCGGAGCGCGGCGGGGTGCTGGCGTCATACGATCGCAGCCTTGATGGATGGACCTGATCGGGCCAGGGTTGGCGGAGGACGTCGTCTCACTGCGAGCCATTCCCTGGTAGCTGCTGGTCCGTAGGGTCGGGGGGTCGGGGTAAAGACTGGCCGTAGGCGTCGCGCAGCAGAGGTAGCGGTGCATGAACCGGTCTGGCAGCTGCTGGAGGGCCAGGTGGAGTGCTGGCTGTTGAACGCGGCCCACCTGCACAACGTCCTGGGCGGAAGGCCGATGTGGCCGACGCCGCCTGGATCGCCCAGCTGGTCGAGCACGGGCTGGTCCGTCCCTCATTCGAGGTCGCCCCGCCCGATCCGGGAGCTGCGCGAGCCCGGCCCGCTACCGCAAGACCCTGATCCAAGAGCGCACCCG
The DNA here is from genome assembly GCA_035649455.1 of Acidimicrobiales bacterium. Classification (GTDB taxonomy): domain Bacteria; phylum Actinomycetota; class Acidimicrobiia; order Acidimicrobiales; family VFJN01; genus ZC4RG19. Next base: position 725 of record DASRJN010000319.1, on the reverse strand, counting down.
GGAGGCCCGGCGGCCGGGTCAAGGTCCTGGGAGGACGCCGGGACCCGATCTGTCGAGTGTGGCCACCGACATCATCGGCGTCTCCGGCCGGGCGATGCTGGAAGCCCTGGTCGCCGGCACCCACGACCCGGAGGTCCTAGCCGCGCTGGCCAAGGGCCGGCTCCGGACCAAGCTGCCAGCGCTGCGGGAGGCCCTGGCCGGCCGCTTCCGCACCGACCATCACGGGCTGCTGGTCGCCCAGGTCCTGGCCCACATCGACGACCTGGACGAGACGATCGCCACGCTCTCTGCGCGGATCAGCCAGGTGATCGGCCCGTACGCTAAGCAGGTGGCGCTGCTGGACACCACCCCCGGGATCGACCGGCGCGCCGCCGAGGTCATCGTGGCCGAGATCAGCCCGGACATGGACCAGTTCCCCAGCGCGGCCCATCTCGCCTCCTGGGCGGGGTGTGCCCTGGGAACAACGAGTCGGCCGGCAAGCACCGCTCGGGGCGGACCCGCAAGGGGGCCAAGTAGCTGGGTGGCTGCTTGAGCGAGGTCGCCAAGGCGGCCAGCCGGACCAAGGGCACCTACCTGAACGCCCAGTACCACCGCCTGCGGGGCCGCCGGGGCCCGGGCAAGGCCACCATGGCCGTCGCCCATTCGGTCCTGGTGATCGCCGACCACGTCCTGGACCAGGGCGTGGCCTACCAGGAGCTCGGCGACGACTACCTCCAACAGCACCA
>DASRJN010000318.1:0-9842 GCA_035649455.1 Acidimicrobiales bacterium | reverse complement strand
GCAGGCCCTTGAACTCCTCGTCGACCGCGAAGCGGAAGAAGGGTGGGCCGGCCGGGAGGTCCTCGGGCGGCGTGGCGCCCGCCGCCGCGAACGCATCGAGGAACACGGCGAGGAGACGCATCCGGTCCGGCATGTCCCAGGTGGTGAGGGCCAGGGTGCCGCCGTCACCGAGGACCCGGACGAGCTCGCGGACCGCCTCCTCGTGACATCCCAGGTGAGGGACCACGAAGTTGCCGACCGCGGCGTCGAAGCAGCCGTCCTCGAAAGGCAGCGCTTCGATGTCCGCCCGGCGGAAGTCGATGCCGGGATGCCATTGCCGGGCGAGCCGGACCATGGCCGGCGCGGCGTCCACACCGATGACCGATGCGCCCCGCTCGGCGGCCCGCGCCGCGGCGTAGCCGGGTCCCGTGGCGACATCCAGGACCCGCGCGCCACGCCCCACGCCCGCCGCGTCCAGCAGCGGGTCGACGAACCGTTGCGTGATCCGGCCGAAGAAGTCGTCGTAGGTCGGGGCCTGATGCTCCCAGCCCGCCACCTCGAACGCCTTGAAGGCAGCCGCGTCGACCGTCATCTCCCCTCCTGTGGCGGCTTGCGGGCGATGAAGCTGGCGAAGCCGATGAAGCCGTAGAACTGGCCGGCGCCGGCTCGACGGCGGGCCTCGGCCTTGAGGGAGGCGGCCAGGTCGGGGCCGACGCGGCCCCAGGCCAGGAGGGCGTCGGCGCCCCGATCCACCAGGGTCAGCAGGTACTCGGGATCCGACGTCTGCAGGTAGCCGTGGCTGCGCGAGCTCTCCAGCTCGAACCCGGCCGAGCCCATCAGGTCCGGCAAGCGGCGCACCAGCCAGGGATCGTGGAGGAACGCCGCCTTCACCGCCTCGATGCAGTCCTGCAGGGGATCGTGGTCGCCGAGGGCGACGGTGATGGTGGCGTAGTCACCGTCGCACACGGCCAGGGTGCCCTCGGGCCGCAGGACCCGATGCGCCTCGGCCAGGACGAGCTCCGGCTGGGGGATGTGGCAGAGCGTCGTGTGCAGGACGACCGCATCGAACTCGGCATCGGCGAACCGCAGCGACCGACCGTCGCCCTGCTCGTAGCTCAGGTTGGGGGCCTCTCCCGCCAGCTCGCGGGCCTGGGCGAGGAAGACGGGAGAGGGGTCGATCCCGACCACCTCGGCCACGCCCGGCCGGCCGCCGAGCGCCCGGGTGACCGGCCCCGTCCCGCACCCGATCTCCAGCGCCCGAGCCCCCGAGGGGAACCGGACCTCCGAGAGCACCGACTCCAGCATGGCTCGCTGCTGGCGATCGGCGGCCCGCAGCTCCAGGATGCCGGCGAGGCGCTCCTGTGTAGGGGTGTCGAGGTCAGCGATCGTGGCGTAGACATCGGGCACCGCCGCGCCCTCCCGCGTCAGGCAAGCGCGCGGAGGACCGGGCGGAGGCCCTCCGCAAACGCTTGCGGGTCGTCCAGATACCCCATGTGCCCGCCGGGTAGCTCGACCAGGTCGGTCGCCAGCCTTTCGGCGAGCGCTCGCGCCGACTCGCGGCGCCAGTGCCCGGGCGCATCGGGGCGACGGCCGTCGGCGCCGGCGGCCACCGCCCGGCCGGGCCGCAGGCCGGCCCACTCGTCGGGCGCCGGCTCGTAGGCCACGAACGGCGCCATCTCGACCCGCATGAGCACGTCGGCATTGGCCAGGAGGCGGTCGCGCAGCGCGGGTCCCAGCGTGTCGTACACCTTGTCGCCGGCCACGCTGCGCAGGAACGCCTCGACTGCGCCTCGAGGGCCGCCCCGGGCCAGGCCCTCCTCGATGACCGCGCGGCGCCGGGCTCGGACCGCGTCGATGTCGGTCACGCCGGACGGGAACAGCGGCTCGTGGAAGACGACCGCGCGAACCATGGCGGGATGGCGCAGCGCGAGGTTCGCGACGATCCCTACCGCAGCGCTGGTGCCCAGCACGATGGGCTGGTCCAGGTCGAGCCCCTTGATCAGGGCGGCAGCGTCGTCGGCCTGCTCGTCGATCGTCGTGACCGTCCAGCCGGCAGGCCGGGGGCTGCGCGAGTTGCCTCGCCGGTCGTACGTGACCACGGTGCGCTCGGAGGACAGGGCGCCGGCCACGTCCGTCCAATGGCCTGCGTCTCCGGTCGCCCCCGAGACGAGTACGAGCGGCGGCCCGTGGCCCCGTCGCTCGTAGTACAGCTTCGTCCCGTTCGCGTCGATCAAGCCCATCGCCACCACCTCGCGGCCACGACCCTCGCACGACGGACTTCAATGCCACTTAGGTTCCTACACTGCGGCGGAGATGCTCCGGTACAAGGTGGCGCCTCCGCCGCTGCCGATCTGCGTCGAGCGGCCGCGGCTCCTCCGGCGCGTGCTGCCCGCCCCGATCGTGGTGCTGGCGGCGCCGGCGGGCCATGGGAAGACGTGCCTGGCCGCCCAGGTGGCGGCGGCGACGAGCGGGCCGGTCGCCTGGTTCCTGGCCGACGAGCTCGACCGGGACCGGGCGGGGGTGGTCGCCCAGGTGCTCCACGCGCTGGCGGCAGCGTGGACCGACCTCGCCGGCACGGTGCCCGACTCACTGGATGACGACAGGTCGGTGGCGGTCCTGGGGTCGGCCCTGGAGACGCTCGCCGGGCCCGGCTGCCTGGTCATGGACGACGTACACCTGCTGCCCGAGGACATTCTCGAAGCCGTCGCACGCACCGCGCTCGCCGCCCTGCCGCCCGACTGCCGGCTGGTCCTCTGCACGCGGGGCTCGGTACCGGAGGCGGTGCTGCGAGCCGAGGCCACGAGGCGGGCTGTCACCGTCGGTCCGGGTGAGCTGGTGTTCGACGAGGAGGAGTGCGGCCGGGCCGTCGGGTCGCCCGACCAAGGCGCCGAGATCCACGCCCGCACGGGCGGGTGGCCGCTGGCGGTGGCACTGGGGCCGGACGTCGAGAGGCGCCCGGGCCGCCTGGCCGAGCTGGCGCTCGCGGAGCTGACCGCCCCGGCCCGCGACCTGCTCGTGGTGCTGGCTCGGCTGCCCCGCTTCCCCGCGCGGCTGCTCCGGCGGCTGGACCACCGGTACGCCGCGCTCGCGCCGTTCGGAGGGGGCCATCCCGGCGTGGTCTCGTGCGAGGACGGCTGGTGGGCCATGCGGGAGTGGTTGCGGGACGCGCTGCGCGAGCGGCCGGCCGACCCGGCCACCGTGGATGCCGCGGCCCGAGGCCTCGGCGACCTCGACGAAGATGAGCTGGCGGCTCAGCTCTTCCTGGCCGAGGCCCGCCACGAAGACGCCGTCCCGCTGCTGGAGCGGCTCGCAGCCGACGGCATGAGGCGCGGCCGGGCTGCATGGGTCCTCGCGCTGATCACATCCGTTCCGTCGTCCGCCCGTCCCTTCACGTTGGACCTGCTGGCGGCGCGCGCCGCCCAGGCGCTGAACCTGATCGACGAGGCGTCCGGCGACGCCGGCTCGGAGCTCGCCCTGAAGCAGCTGGTGGACCGGTCCGCGGCCGAGGGGCCAGGGGCACGACTGCGAGCTCGGGGGCTGCTGGCCAGCCACTACCGCATGGAAGCCGACGCCCGGATGTTCACGGTCTGCGAAGCCGCGCTCGGGGACGCGCTCCATGTCGAGGATCCCCAGCGGGAGCTCGCAGACCGCTGGTCGGCGGAGGACGCGCCCGCCGCCGCCGAGATGCTGCGCCTCTACGGGCACGCCCAGCTCTTCGCCCGCGAGCGGGAGACCGTGGCGCACGGCCGGCGCCTGGTCGCGGCGGCGCTCGACCTGCTCGACGCGGCCGGTCAGGCGACGACGTCCCTGCGGGGCTGGTCCGACTACTTCGAGGTGCTGCTGTTCCTGCGGCCTGCCGACCAGGCGCTGGGGCCGGTCCGTCGGGCCGCTCACCGGTTGGCTCTCGAACACAGCGACGCCGCCCTGCGGCTGGCCGAGCTGGCCACGGTCGAGTACTTCGCCGGCGAGCACGCCGCGTGCCGCGGCACGATCGAGGTGGCCCGCGAGTGTGCCGACCGCACCGGCAACCGGGTGGCGCTGGCCCCCCTGGCCGCCGTCGAGGTCGCCCTGGATGTCCTGGACGCCGGGTTCGACCCCGACCATGCCCGTCGCTTCGACGATGCCTGGGCCCGGTTGCAGGCGCATCCGAGGCTGGCATCGTTCGCCGCGCTGATCGCGGCCGAGTTCGGGATCGTGCTCGTGGACCAGGGCCGGCCGGACGACGCTCGCCGCTACCTCGAGCTGGCGGAGCGGGCGCTCGACGGCACGTTCTTCGGTCACACCACGTCGTTCCGGTGCCGCCGGCTGCGGGGCCTGCTGCTGCAGGCGGAGGGCCGGCGGGACGACGCCCGGTCCCTGCTCGACGCGCTCCGGCGCGATGCCGCCGCCGAGGGCCGGGCGGCGCTCGTGGATCTCGTCACCGACGATCTGGCCGGCGGCCGCGGTCGCTCATCGGCCACGCGAGCGAGACGAGGGCAGCCGGTGCCGGTGAGGGCCCACGCCCTGGCTCCCGAGCTGTCGGTGACGGTGGCCGGGGAGGGTGTCCCCGCGCCCCGCGGCTACCCGGCGAAGCTGCTGGCCCTCCTCATCGCCTCGAACGGCTCGCTGACCGTGGACGCCGCCATCGAAGGGCTGTGGCCGGGGGCCGATCCCGATGTGGGAAGGAACCGTCTGCACGGCGTCCTCTTGCGGCTGCGTCGGGGGCTCGGCCTCCCCGCCGACGAGCCGATCACCTGTGCCGAGGGGGTGGTCCGCCTGGAGCGGTCGCACCGCCTGGAGATCGACAGCTGGGAGTTCGAGACGCTCGCGGCGCGGACCGATTCAGCCGAGCTGAGAAACGCCGCGATCGCGGCGTACCGCAGCGACTTCCTGTCGGTGCAATTCGCCTACGACGACACCGTCGCCGCCTACCGGCGCCGGCTTCGCCGGACGTTCCTGGACCTCGCGACCGCGCTGCTGGCGGATCCCCCGGACGGCGTCGACGGCGACTCGCTCGCGGCGCTGGCCCGTCGCGCCTGGCGCACCGCCCCGGACGACGACGGTGTCTGCCTCGCCGCCGTACGCACGCTCGTGCGGCTCGGCCACCGCGCCGAGACTCGCGAGTTGGTCGACGTCACCGCCCGAGCCCTGGGCGAACGCGGGCTCGACGGTGACGCCTTCCGCCGGGACGCGGAAGGCGAAGTGACCGTGCGGTAAGGTGAGGGCGGCGCAATCCCAGGTGCGGCGGTCACAGCCCGCCGGTCTCGCCGGAGGCGGGACGACCCGGTGGAAGTCCGGGGCCACGCGGTACACCCCGCTCCCCCGAGGACGGCAGCCCGCCCTCCTCCCCCCGTCGTGCTGCCTCGGGCAGCGAGCGTGGAGGTGACCAGCGTGTTCACGGGACGGATCAGCGAGGTCGGCGCCATCGTCGAGCTCGACGACGAGGGTGTGGTCGTGGCCGCACCGAAGACAGCGGTCGGGCTCCGGCCGGGCGGCTCGGTGGCGGTGTCCGGGGTGTGTCTGACCGCGACCGAGGTCGACGACCAAGGGTTCCGGGCGGCCCTGGTGGGTGAGACCCGGCGGCGGTCGGTGGCCGGCGACTGGCGGCCGGCCGACCCGGTCAACCTGGAGCTGCCGCTGCGGGCCGGCGACCCGCTGGACGGGCACCTGGTGCAGGGCCATGTCGACGCGGTCGGCAAGGTCGCCGCCGGGCGGGACGATGCCGGCGGCCGCCGGGTGTGGATCCGGCCGCCCCAGCGGTTCCTGGACGAGATCGTGGCCAAGGGATCGGTGGCGGTCGACGGAGTGAGCCTGACCGTGGCCGAGGTCGTGCGCGACCGCTTCTCGGTGGCGCTCATCCCCACGACCCTGGCCGAGACGACCCTCGGCCACCTGGAGGAGGGCCGGCGGGTCAACCTGGAGGCCGACGTGGTGGGCCTGGTGGCCCGGCGCTGGCCGTCCGCGGCCAACGCCGCGCTGGGCTCGGTGATCGCGGCCCTGCCCTGGGCCGGACGCCTGGACGGCCGGGTCGGCGTGGACAAGGCCGTCGCCCAGATCGCCGCGGGCGGGGGCGTCGTCGTCTGGGACCCGGACCTGGAGGGCGAGGGCGACGTGGTGTTCGCCGGCGCCTGCCTGCGGCCCCAGTCCTTCGCCTTCCTGCTCACCCAGGCGTGCGGGCACAGCACCGTGCCCTGCGCGGGCGAGGTGCTCGACCGGTTGGAGATCCCGCCCATGCCCGGGGCCGGTGACCGCATGGGCACTGCGTTCCATGTATCGGTCGACCTGGCCGCGGCGACCGGGACCGGCGTGTCGGCCGAGGACCGGGCGGCCACCGTACGAAGGCTCGCCGACCCGACGGCCCGGCCCGGAGACTTCCTGCGGCCGGGCCACGTCTTCCCGTTGCGGGCCCGCGACGGGGGGCTGGCCGAGCGGGGCGGTCACACCGAGGCGGGGGTCGCCTTGTGCCGGGCGGCGGGGCTGGCGCCCGTAGCCGTGGTGTGCGAGGTGATGAACCCGAACGGCCACATGGCGGGCGAGGCCGACCTGGAGCGGTTCGCCCTGCGCTGGGGCCTACCCATGGTGGCGATCGACGACCTCGCGCTCGCCCTATGACCCGGGACGGACCGGCCGTGAGCCGTCAGCCGTCGCGGAGGGTGCGGAAGCCGAGGAGGGCGCCGAAGCCCACCAGGCCCGCGCCCGCCACGACGTCGGCGGCCTGCACGGCCCGGTCGCCCAGCCGGCGGCCGGCCACGGCCACGCCGGCGCTCAGCACCGCGAACCAGCCGATCGATCCGGTGCCGATGCCGGCCAGCAGGGCCAGCCCATCGCTCCAGCCCCCCACCACCGAGGCGGTGGAGGCGGCCGCGAACGCGGTGGCCCACGAGGCGATGGTGAGCGGATTGGACGCGGTGGCCGCCAGCGCGGTGCGCAACGCCCGGGCCGGCGTGACCACCTCCGCCGGCACCTCCAGGCCGATGCGGACCCGCTGGGCGGTCCGCAACGTGCGGGCGCCCATGAGGACCAGCACGGCCGCGCCGAGGGCGCCGAAAGTGAGGCGCACCGGGGTGATCCCGATCAGCGACGCCGCGCCGGCCATACCGAGGGCGCCGTAGAGCGTGTCGACGGTGGCGGCGCCCGCGCCCACAGCCAGGCCCGGCGCGAAGCCGTAACGCAGGGTGGTGCGGATGCACAGGAGGGACACCGGGCCGACCTGAGCGGCAACGAGAGCACCCAGCCCGAGCCCGGTCAGCAGAGCCGGGAGCATCCCTTTACTCAAGCAGGGTCGGCGCCCGCAGCCCGCATCGTTTCCGCATGCTCACGGAGTCCGCCCACCCACTCCCACACCTCGTCCACCTGGCGCGCCAGGTCCTCGAGATCGCCGGAGTTGTCGATGACCCGATCGGCGCGGGCCAGGCGCTGTTCGCGGCTGGCCTGGCGAGCCATGCGGGCGCGGACGTCGTCCTCCCGCATGCCCCGCTGGCCGACCAGCCGACCGATCGCCACCTCGGGGTCGACGTCCACGACGATCAGCCCCGCCACGGGGTAGCCCCGGCGCGACTCGACCATGAGCGGCACGTCGAGCACGACGACGTCGTCGCCCTCGGCCAGCGTCTGCATCCGGCCGGCGATCTCCGCCCCCACCGCGGGGTGGACGATGTGGTTGAGGTCGGCCAGCGCGTCCGGGTCGGTGAACACGAGATCGGCCACCGCGGCGCGGTCGAGCGCGCCGTCGGCGCCGACGATGCCTTCGCCGAAGCGTTCGACCATGGCCGCGAACGTGGGCGTTCCCGGCTGTTGCAGCTCACGGGTGATGGCGTCGGCGTCGACGATGACGGCACCCTTGGCCGCCAGCAGCTCCGAGACGGTGGACTTGCCCGACCCGATGCCGCCGGTCAGCCCGATGACGAGCACGAGCGGGACCGAACGGGACGGCGAGGAGGACTACTCCTCGCCGCCACCCTCGTCCGTGCCATCGCCGGGATCGGTCGCAGCTTCGGCGGCCTCGGCCTCGGCCTCCGGCGCCTCGCCGGACGGTCCGTCCGGCGCCTCGCCCGACGGTCCGCCCGACTCGGCGTAGTACTCGGCCCAGGCCTCGTCGGCCTCGGGCGAGTGCTCGACCGACGGGCCGATGTAGTTGCCCTGGTCGTCGTAGGCGTGCTCGCCGAAGTGCTCCTGGTACTCGGCGGCGACGATGCCGCCCTCGGCCGCCTGCTTGATGGACAGGCTGATGCGCCGCCGCTGCAGGTCGAGGTCGATGATCTTGACCCACAGCTCCTCGCCGGGGGTGACCACCTGCTCGGGCAGGTCGACGTGGTGGGCCGACATCTCGGAGATGTGCACCAGGCCCTCGATGCCGTCGCCCACCTGGACGAAGGCGCCGAAGGGCACCAGCTTGGTGACCCGGCCGTAGACCAGCTCGCCCACGCGGTGGCTGGTGGCGAACTCCTGCCACGGGTCCTGCTGGGTCGCCTTGAGCGACAGGCTGATGCGCTCGCGGGACAGGTCCACGTCCAGCACCTGGACCTCGACCTCGTCGCCCACCGCCACGACCGAGCCGGGGTGGTCGACGTGCTTCCAGGACAGCTCGGACACGTGGATGAGGCCGTCCATGCCGCCCAGGTCGACGAAGGCGCCGAAGTTGACCACGCTCGACACCACGCCCTTGCGCACCTCACCCGGCTTGAGGTTGGCCAGGAAGTCCTCGCGCTGCTCGCGCTGGGTCTCCTCCAGCCAGGCCCGGCGGGACAGGACCACGTTGTTGCGGTTCTTGTCGAGCTCGATGATCTTGGCCTCGAGCGACTTGCCGACGTACGGCTGCAGGTCGCGCACCCGGCGCAGCTCGACCAGCGAGGCGGGCAGGAACCCGCGCAGCCCGATGTCGAGGATCAGACCGCCCTTGACCACCTCGATGACCGGGCCGGACACCACGCCGTCCTCTTCCTTGACCCGCTCGATGTCGCCCCAGGCCCGCTCGTACTGGGCCCGCTTCTTGGACAGGACCAGGCGGCCGTCCTTGTCCTCCTTGGTGAGGACCAGGGCCTCGATGTCGTCGCCCAGCGACACGACCTCGTTGGGATCGACGTCGTTGCGGATCGACAGCTCACGCGAGGGGATCACGCCCTCGGACTTGTAGCCGATGTCCAGCAGGACCTCGTCACGGTCGACCCGCACCACCGTGCCGGTCACGATCGCGCCGTCCTCCACGGAGACGAGGGTGGCGTCGATGGCGTCGGCAAAGCTGACGCCCAGGTCGTCGTCGACGATCTGGCGGGGGGTGTAGGCGCTCTCCGGGGACTCGGCCTCGGCCGAGGCGGTCGTCTCGGCGGGGTCGGGCTCGGGAGCGGTAGGGTCGGTTGTCGGGGCGTCGGACACGAACGAGTTGCTTTCTTCGGGGGCAAGGGACTCTCAAGACGACCGCCGCGTGGCACGGGACGGCGTCAGGGCGCGCCACATGGCGCGGAGTGCCAGGTTAGCAGTCCGCCGGAGGCCCCCGCTACGGCCCGTGACCGGGCTTTGACGCAGTCGGAGACCGATCTCGGGCCCGATCGCTAACGATGCGCTAAGCGTTGGTGCTCGGCCTGCGCGCCACCAAGAGGAACTCGGGACTGCTCACCGTGGGCGGTACGGCCGCGTATGAGCCCGGGGTGACGGACCAGAGATCACGCACCTCCAGGCCGGCCCGAGCGGCCAGCAGCCGCAGCTCCCGGGGGGTGAAGCAGGTGGTCCACAGGTCGGCGGGCACCGCTTGGCCGGTCTCGTCGCGGACTTCCGTGACCTCGTGGTTGACGCCCGCAGCCGCGTCGAAGCTGTCGGTCTCCTCCAGCCACCGCACCTGGAAGTAGGCCGAGAACGCCGACACCGCGGCCAATCCCCCGGGCCGCAGG
>DASRJN010000317.1:0-7207 GCA_035649455.1 Acidimicrobiales bacterium | reverse complement strand
ACCCTGGTCCTCCCCCGCCGTCAGGGCGCCATCCTGCTGGCGGCCTGGACCGCGGGGATGGTCGCCGAAGCCGGCTATGACCTCTGGCACGGCGATCACACCGCCGGTCGACTGGTCCTCGGCCTCTCACTCGCCGGGGCGACCGCCCTGGCCGCCGCGCTCTGGACCGGGAGAGTGGACCGGCCGACCGGCGATCCGAGCCCCGACGGTGATCAGCGCTTGACGCGGTAGTGCATGTGGGTGACCCCGTCCTCGCCGGCGAGGACCCGGGTGCGCTCCAGCTCGATCTGCTCGGCGGCCATGCCCTCGAACAGGTGGCGCCCCTGGCCGAACAGCACGGGGACGACGTGGAGCTCGAGCTCGTCGAGGACGCCGGCCGCAAGCGCGAGCTGCGTCACTCCGGCTCCGTGGACCAGAACGTCCTTGTCGCCCGCGGCTTCCTTGGCCCGCGTCATGGCTTCGGTGACGTCGCTGACGTAGGTGACGAGCGGCCATGCCGGCAGCTCGGCCGGGTCGCGGCGGGTGAGGATGAAGATCGGGACGCCGTCGTGGTGGTCACCATCCCACCAGCCGGCCGGCTCGACGGTCCCCCGGCCGGCGACGACCGCCCCGGTCCTCATGAACTCGTCGACGACCTGGCCATTGACGGTGCCCGAGCGGCGGATGGCGTCGACGTCCTCGACACCGCCGCCGTCCGGGAGCACCCAATGGTGCAGGCGCACCCCGCCGTCGCCGAGCCCGTTGTCCGGGCTCTCGTTGGGCCCAGCGATGAACCCATCGAGCGAGATCGACATGTAGAGCACGGTTGCGGACATCCTGAGATCCCTCCTGTGGGCGGGCCTCCGGCGATTCCGGTGGCCCTCACCACGTCTACGAACGGGCCATGCCGAATTCGACGCCCATGCGCCACATCGTGGTTGGTTCGTGCTCAGATGGCGGCCCTACGGTCCAGGGGATGCAGACGACTGTGGCGCGCGTCGAGGTCGACACGCACGGAGACGGCCGGGCCCTGGTGCGGTGGGAGCTCGAAGGCGCGCCGGTCGCGGTCGACGTCGCCACCGGTCCGACTCCCGACCACATCGACCACACCCACGAGGCCACCGTGCCCGCCGGCCAGACCGAGCTGCGGGTCACCGGCCGGGATGGCGGGCGGCTGTTCGTGTCGGTCTCGCCCCACGGCACCGGGCCCGCGGTCGTGGCGGCGGACCGGCGGGTGCCGTTCGAGGGGATCCAGAACTTCCGCGATCTGGGCGGCTACGCGACGCGTTCGGGAGAGGTCGTGCGCTGGGGCCTCGTCTTCCGCGCCGATGCGCTGCACGGGCTGTCCACCGGCGACCTCGCCCTGTACGGGGAGCTGGGCCTGCGTGTCGTCTACGACCTGCGCCGCGACATGGAGCGGGAGCAGCTGCCCAACCCGGTCCCCTCCCGGCCGCTCACCATCACCGGGCAGCCCCCCGGCACCGAACCGGCCTCGCTCACGGAGGATGCGGCCCGCTTCACGACGGCGGACGGCGAGCGGTTCCTCCTCGAGATGTACCTCGGACTGCTCGAGCACAGCGCCGGGCAGATCGGCGAGCTCTACACCGGCCTGGCGCAGCGCGACGGCCTGCCCGCCGTGTTCCACTGCCATGGCGGCAAGGACCGTACCGGCATCGTCGCCGCCCTCCTGCTCGAAGCCCTGGGCGTCGAGCGCGAGACGGTCCTCGACGACTACGAGCTCACCGCCCGCTACCGCCGCCGCGAGCACCAGGAGTCGACGTACGGGCGCCTGCGAGAGGCCGGCTTGAGCCCCGAGGCCGCGGCCGGGGTGCTGTCGGCACCGCGGTGGGCGATGGCCCAGGCGCTGGATGACCTCGACCGCCGGTACGGGGGCATCGAGACCTACCTGACCGGGCCGGCCGGCCTGGCCGCAGCCGACCTACAGGTGCTCCGCGAGCGCCTCGCCGGCCCGGGCGACTGACCTTCCCGGTCCTCAATCCGCTTGGATCACCGAGAGGATGTTGCCGGCCGGATCGGTGAACCACGCGATCGGCGGGCCGTCGGGACCCCGCTCGATGCCCAGCTCGTCCTGGGTGAAGCCGGCGTAGCGCTCGAACCGGACCCCCCGGGCGGTGAGATCGGCGACCGCGGCGTCGATGTCGGGCACCGGGAAGTTGAGGATCGTGAACGCCGCCGGCACATGGGTCGGCTTCGGGTACACGAGGACATCCCGCCCGCCCGGCAGGTGCAACGTGGCCAGGCCGTTCGCCTCGGAGACGGGCAGGCCGAGCACGCCCGAGTAGAACTCGCGGGCCGCAGCGAGATCGTCCACGGAGAAGCCGCCGAAGGCCGGCGCGGTGGCGAGGACCCCGCCGCCGGGCGTGGCATTCGGCCCATGACCCGGGTGGAGCTGGATGATCTGCACGTAGTTGCCGTCGGGATCGATGGCGGTCGCGAACAGCCCGGGCTCGCGCTCCTCGAGCCCCGCCTTCCAGGTGACACCCAGGTCGTCGAGGCGCCGGACGGCCGCCCGGGCGTCGGCCACCTCGAAGTTGAGGATCGACCGTCCGGGCTGCGGGTTCGGGCCGTCGACGTCGTCCCGGCGATCGATCAGGATGGCGAACCCGCCGAACGTGAGGACGCGGTAGCCGTTGGTCTTGGTGTCCTGCTCGGGCCCGAGCGCGGCGGCGTACCAGGCGTGGAGCCGGTCCGGATCGGGGCTGGCCAGCAGCATGCTGTTCAGTCGGGCAGTGGTCATGGGGCCTCCTCGACTCGCGGGGTCTCGCTGGTTGGACCGCCGGGCCGAGCGGAACTCGTCGCGATCCCGCGACGATTTCGCGGTCCCTACGGAGTCGTATCTGTGGGCCCGCACGCGGCCGAGACAAGGAGCACGACCAGTGACCGACCTCGCACCCAGGTTCGCCCTCGACGGCACGGCCGTGACCGCCGCGCTGGAGCCGCACCGGCCCGGGCTCACCGCGCACTGCTACCGGATGCTGGGATCGGCCTTCGACGCCGAGGATGCGCTCCAGGAGACGTTCGTCCGGGCCTGGCGAGGGATCGACCGCTTCGAGGGGCGCGCCGAGCTGCGGTCCTGGCTGTACCGGATCGCCACCAACGTGTGCCTCGACATGCTCGCGGGGCGGGCCCGGCGCGCCCTGCCGATGAGCCTCGAGCCGCCCTCATCCGGCCGCAGCGACCTGGGCGAGCCGCTCGGCGAGGCGACCTGGGTGACGCCCATCCCCGACCGCCTGGTCCTGGCATCCGACAGCGACCCGGCCACGTCCGTCGTCGGCCGCGACAGCATCAGGCTGGCGTTCGTCGCCGCCTTGCAGCACCTCCAACCCAAGCCGCGGGCCGTGTTGCTGCTGCGCGACGTGCTCGGCTGGCATGCCGCCGAGGTTGCCGACCTGCTCGACACGACCGTCACCGCCGTGAACAGCATGCTCCGCCGGGCTCGCCAGACCATGGCCGAACGTGACACCAGCCGCGACGCCGGCACCGGGATGGGCGAGTCGGAGTGGGGCGTGGTCGCCCGCTATGTCGACGCCTTCCAGCGCTTCGACATCGAGGCGCTCGTCGCCCTCCTACGGGACGACGCGATCCTGTCGATGCCCCCGATCCCCGGGTGGCTGCGCGGCCGCGCCGCCATCGGGCAGCACTGGCACAGCCACGGCTCGGCGTGCCGGGGCTCGCGCCTGCGGCTCACCGGTGCGAACGGCAGGCACGCACTCGGCGCCTATCGACCCGGCCCGGACGGCGACCACCACGCCTTCGGCATCACCGTGCTGGAGATTTCCGGCGGCCGGATCACCGCCCTGCACGCCTTCCTGGAGCCCCGGCTGTTCCCGCTGTTCGCCCTTCCCGACCGGCTGCTCGGGGACGAGGTGCACGGGCGCTCAGCCTGAGCAGCGGCCCCTTGAGGGCGGCATAGAACGGCCGCACCAGCCGGCCCGGCACGAGGCCGTGGCGTTCCTCCGCCGCGACCCTCGCTCGCGGATGCGATCGGAGCAGCCACGACCCGACGACTGTCCACCGCCCGCGCTCGGGCTCGCCCGCGAGCGCCTCGATGCGGCAGAGGTGCTTGGTGCTCATGTAGCCGTACTGAGCCGGGCTGAGCAGGCGGACCGGCGCGCCGTGGTCGCCGTCCAGCGGGTGGCCGTCGAGCCGGTCGGCGAGCAGCACGCCCTCGGCGAGGGCGTCCTCGATCAGGAGGACCGACCGGAACCGGTCGAGGCCGCGGAACGCTACGTGGGTGATCTCGACGCCCGGGTCCAACGCCGGTTCGACGACCGCCCGATAGAAGGCCGCGAACGGCACCCCTTCCCAGCGCAGGTCGGTCGTCGACCAGCCGGCCACACAGTGGAAGTCGGCCGTGAGCTCCCGCCGGGGCAGCGTGGCGAGCTGGGCCAGCGGCACGTCGAAGGCCTCCGGTACTGCGCCGCCGACGGTGATGACCGGGTCGGAGGGGACGGACGGCGGCGGGCTCCTCAGGTCGGTCCCGAACCGAGGGAAGCCCTCGACGCGCTTCTGCCCGGGCGGCAGCTTGCCTCGGGACCCGGGCCCGGCGACGGCTTCGTGCACGGTCATGGCGCAGCTCCTCGAAGACTTACCGACCGACGGTCGGTCACCGACCAATGGTCAGTCTTGTAGGCTCTGCTCATGGGTGTCAAGCGGCTTCGGGATCGCCAGGCCGAGGCCACCCGCGAGCACCTCGTCGCCGTCGCCCGTCAGCGCTTCGCCGAGCAGGGCTACGCCGCCACCTCGATCGAGGACATCGTCCACCGGGCCGGTGTGGCGAAGGGCGCGCTGTATCACCACTTCAGCGGCAAGGACGCGCTGTTCCGCGCGGTGTACGAGGCGGCCCTGGCCGACGTCGTGTCGGCGGTCATGGCCAAGGCGAGCGCCGAGCAGGAGCCGTGGGCGAGCGTCCGCGCGGGTCTGTCGGCGTTCCTCGACGAGTGCCTCGACCCGGCGTTCCGCCGCATAGTGATCCTCGAGAGCGTGTCTGTCCTCCACCCGAGGGACCGGGAAGCGGAGATCGGCCAGGTCGAGCTGCCGCTCTTGCGGACCGTGCTCACACCGCTCGCCGGTGCCGCGCTGCCCGGCGTCGTGATCGACCCCCTGGCGCATGTGGCGCTCGGCGGGCTCTACGGCGCGGCGCTGTTCATCGCCCGCTCGTCCGATCCGGCGGCGGCCCGACGCGAGGTCGACACCGTGCTCGACACCCTGATCGGAGGGCTTCGCGCCGCCGAGGCGTGATCACCTCAGAGGGCATCGAACAACCGGCCGACCACGGCCCGCATCTCGGCCTTGGCCGTGACGCGGTCGTCGGAGCCGACGATGTAGAGCGCCGCCTCATCGGCCGCGGCGATGAGCACATGGGCCAGCGGTCGGACCGGCTGGCGCGTGAACTTACCGGCGGCCATGCCCACCTCGAGCAGGCTCTCGATCAGGCCGAGGACGTGGTGGAGGCACAGCTCGCGGAACCGGCTCCAGCCGAGCACCGACGGGGCGTCGATCAGCAGGATCCGGTACACCTCGGGGTCGTCGCACGCCTCGAACCACTCGTCGAGGGCGCGCTGCATGACCGTTCGGGCGTCGTCGTCGCCGTTGCGGGCCGCGCTCTCGGCGAGGCGTTGCGCCGCGTCCCGTTCGACCACCTGGAACACGTCGTCGAACAGCGCGGTCTTGTCCGCGTAGTGGTGGTAGAGCGCGCCGCGTGAGACCTGGGCCTCGGCGACGATCGCCTCGGTGCCGACACCGGCGAAGCCGTGCTCGGCGAAGAGGCGACGGCCGGCCTCGATCAGCGCGGCTCGGGTGGAGGCGGAACGATCCGCTTGCGTTCGGCGAGAAACATTCATACAGTCTGTTTTTAAGTTACCTACAACCTGTCGGTACTTGCCAGCCCCAGGTTAGGAGACCTGCCCATGCCCACCATCGATCTCCCCCACGGGACGGTGAACTACCGGGTCGCCGGACCCGAGGGCTCCCCCTCGCCGCCCGTCGTGTTCGTCCACGGGTTCCTGGCCGATGGGGCGCTGTGGTCCGGGGTCGCCGACCTGCTCGCCGAGCGCGGCATCCGCTCGTACGCGCCCGACTGGCCGCTCGGGGCCCACCGCATCGCGCTCCGGCCCGACGCCGACCAGTCGCCTCGCGGGGTGGCGAGGCAGATCGCGGCGTTCATGGAAGAGCTCGACCTCACCGCCGTGACGCTGGTCGGCAACGACACCGGCGGCGCGTTGTGCCAGTTCGTGGTGGACAGCGACGCGAGCCGGGTCGGGCGTCTGGTGCTCACGAACTGTGACGGCTTCGACGTGTTCCCTCCGGCTCTGTTCAAGCCGGTCTTCGCACTGTTGCGGAGTGAGCGGCGCATGAAGTTCCTGGCCGGCCAGATGCGCCCGCGCCTGGTTCGCCACTCCTGGGCGGGGTTCGGATTGCTCGCCAAGAACCTCCCCGCCGACCTCACGCGATCGTGGATCGAGCCGGCTCGCACCGATCCCGGCGTGCGGCGCGACGCCGTGCGCTTCCTCCGGGCCGTGGAACCCCGGGAGCTGCTCGACGTCTCGACCCGCCTCCATGGCTTCGAGGGTCCGGTCTCGCTCGTGTGGGGCGCAGACGATCACGCCTTCACGACCAAGCTCGGCCGCCGGCTCGAGCAGGCGTTCACCGATGCGACGTTCGTGCCGGTCCCGAAGTCACGGACGTTCGTGTCCCTCGACGCGCCCGCGGCCCTCGCCGACGAGATCGTGGCGATCGCATCGCCCGGACGAGCCCAGTCGCTTGCCCCCTGACGCGAATCCGCAGCATCCCCACGGCGTCTTCACGCCCTGTTCACTTCTGGGGCCGATGGTCGTCGGCGTGGCAGACACCGTGATGCTCGACGGCCAGGACATCGGCCAAGCCCAACGGGCCACGTCGGCCATCCTCGCCATCGTGCTAGCCGAGCACGGCACCACGGCGAGGAGTGGGCCATGCTGGACGTACTGGGCACCCGGGCCTCATCGCCTGAGCGGGCGAGGCTCGTAGCCGCCCTCGCCGGCATGCTCGCGACCCGACCGGCCGCGGTCGAGGCCGCGATCGACGACGCCGAGGCGGCCGGCGTGGTTCGCATGATCTCGCCTCAGGGGCCCGATCCGGGTGCCGTCCGGGTCGAGCTGACGGCGGTCGGCCACGCCCTTCACGGGTTGCTCCGCGAGGCCATCGACCACATGGCCCGGGAGCTGTA
>DASRJN010000316.1:0-3999 GCA_035649455.1 Acidimicrobiales bacterium | reverse complement strand
CGCTCGACACGACGGCCCGAGAGCTGCGGGAGGACTACCGGCGCGTGACCCGGCGAGCCCGCCGCGTGGTGGAGCGCCTGTTCTACGGGACGAGCTGATCCTGCGATGCCATGATGACGCTGTCGTCATCGAACGCCACCGAGCCAGGGGGGAATGCCAGCATGCCGGTCACCGCCGAGGTCAAGACCATCCTCGATCTGCTCGCCGCCATGGAAGGTCCGCCCCTCGAGGACCTCACGCCCGACGAGATGCGCGCCAACTACGCGGCCCTGGGCATGGCGGCGACGAAGGCCGACGTGGCTTCGGTCGAGGACCGCATGGTGCCGGGCCCGGCGGGCGACATCCCGGTGCGGGTCTATGTCCCTGAGGGCGCCTCGGCCGCCGAGCCGGGTCCGGTGCTCGTCTATTTCCACGGCGGCGGCTGGGTCATCGGCGACCTCGAGACCCACGACCCGACCGTCCGGGCCCTTGCGGCGCGCAGCGGGATAACGGTGGTGTCGGTCGACTACCGGCTGGCGCCCGAGCACCCGTTCCCCGCCCCGCTGGCCGACTGTGTGGCGGCGGTGGAGTGGGTCGTGGCCTCGGCGTCCGAGCTGTCCATCGACCCGGCCCGGCTGGCGGTCGGCGGCGACTCGGCCGGCGGCAACCTGGCCGCGGTGGTGTCGGCCCGACTGCGGGACACTCCGGCCGCGCCGTGCTTCCAACTGCTGGTGTACCCGGTCACCGACGGGACGCTGAGCCACCCGTCGATCGACGAGAACGCCGACGGCTACTTCCTCACCAAGGAGATGATGGTCTGGTTCTGGCAGCACTACGTCGGCTCGGGCTCGCGCACGGACCCGTCGGTCTCGCCGCTCCACGCGCCGGCGTCGGCGCTCGAGGGTGTGTGCCCGGCTCTGGTCATCACCGCCGAGTTCGACCCGCTACGAGACGAGGGCGAGGCCTATGCGGAGCACCTGTCGGCGGCCGGTGTTCCGGTCACGAGCACCCGGTATGACGGTGTGATCCACGGCTTCTTCCAGATGGGGGACATGATCCCCGAGGGCAACCAGGCCATCGACGAGGCGGCCGAGGCGCTGAAGCGGGCGCTCGCCTGAGCGTTCTGCACGATGATGGGGGACTGTGAGTGCCCCCCTCGACCTGAGCTACGTGACGTCGGCGTCCACGCTGTCCGGCCTGCCGGACACGGACGCCGAGGTCGCGATCGTCGGCAGATCGAACGTCGGCAAGTCGTCGCTGCTCAACGCCCTGGGCCGGCGCCGCAAGGTCGCGCATGTGTCCAAGACCCCGGGCCGTACGCAACTCCTGAACTGCTACTCCGCCGGTGGCGGCGCGACCGTGGTCGACTGCCCGGGCTACGGCTATGCCGCGGTGTCCAAGGCGACCCGCGCCGGCTGGCAGCCGATGATCGAGGGCTACCTGCGGGACCGCGAACCGCTGTCCATGGTGGTGACCCTGGTCGACGGTGAGATCGGCCCGACCAAGCTCGACGTGGCCATGCTGTCATGGCTGCGGCAAGAGGCCCTACCCCACACCGTCGTGGCCACCAAGCACGACAAGGTGAAGGCCTCCGCCCGCGAGCGCCGCAAGCGCGACCTGGCCGCCGCCTGCCAGCTGGTGCGCTCTGACGTGGTCTGGGTCAGTGCCGTCACCGGCGTGGGGATCGACCGGCTGCGGGACCTCACCCGCCTATGGCTCGGCCTGCCCGCCTGACGCTGGTCCCGACGGGCCCGTGTCGGCGTTGGAGCACCCCCGCCCGGACGCCCCCGAGATGCCTCCACCTGCCGGCGGCAGGGCTGGTGCGGCGCAGTCCTACCGCCGGGCCGGCGTGGGGGACAGGCGACGAAGGTCATGCTCAAGGGCGTCACGGGCGGCGCTCAGTTGCGACTCCAGCGATCCGAGGGAGTCGATGAAGGTCTTCATCCAGACAAGGCGGTGCTGGAGCTCCTCTCCTTCGGGGGTGTAGGCCGCGCCGGCGTTCACCCGGTACTCCTCGGCGGCCCGCTCCGCGGCGCGGGCGGCGTGGTGGCGGGCTTCGTCGATGATGTGGTTGGCGTGCTGCTCGGCCTGCTCGGCGAGTCGCCGGCAGTAGGTCTGGGTCTCGCGGATGTAACGGTCACAGCTCTGCTGGGTCTGGGACATCAGGTTGACCGCCTCCAGGGACGGCCCCGGTGGGCGTGGACTCTGGGGCCACCCCAAGCCGCGGGACTGGGCGTGCTCCACGCTCCACGCCCGCAGAGCGTTCTTGTGACGCTCGGCGTTGGCCCGGGCGTGCGCCTCGGACCGGTCCCGCCGGGCGAGGTCCTCGGCCACGCGGTCGAGGAACTCGACGACCTCGTCCTCGTCGAGGCCGCGACGGCCAAGTGGTGTGCGACCGAACGTCGTCGCCCTCACCTGCTGGGGAGTGAGAGGTGGAGCCGTCAAGTGGTCCGGCACGACGGCCTCACCGAGGTCATGGCTCATCGCCCGCTACCTCCTTGTACCCGAAATGCTCGTAACGGACCCGGCGGGCAGGCACGCCTGCCTCCAGCAGGCCGTCGACGGTGGCGTCGACCATCGCGGGTGGCCCGCACACATAGACGTCCTGATCAGCGAGGACCCCGTAACGCAGTGCGACCTCGATCACGCTGCCATGGCGGGTCGCGTTGGCGCCGGGCGGCTCCTCCGAGACGCACGGGATGAAGCGGACCCAGTCCTGCGCTGCCAACCGCTCGATCGCGGGCAGGTCATACAGGTCGAAATGCCGGCGCCCGCCCCAGAACAGCTGCACCCGCCGCCGCCCGCCCTCGACCGCGAGTTGCTCGATGAGCGCCTTCATCGGGGCCAGGCCGGTACCGCCTGCGATCAGGAGCAGGTCCAGCGACGAGGACGGATCGAGGGTCAGGTGCTGACCCACCGGTGCACCACAGCGGACGAGATCGCCCAAGTGGGCCCCGTGCACCAGCGCAGTGCTGACCGGCCCGCCGCCCACCGCCCGGACGTGGAGCTCGAACGATCCCGTGGGATCGGGCAGCGTGGCCGGCGTGTAGTAGCGCCACAGCCGAGGTCGGGCCGCGGTCTCGACGGCCACCGACTGACCCGCCCGGTAGGGGATGGGCGTGTCGGGCGTGAGCCGCAGGACGGCGACGCTGGCGGTCCGGCGCTCGAACCCGGTGATCGCCGCCTCGTACCAGGGCGGTGCCTGCGCGTCCGCCTCGGCGGCGCTGATCATCACCCCGGCGACGACCTCATAGGCCGCGGACCAGTCGGCCTTCAGCTCGTCGGTCCACCCGCCGCCGAGGAAGTGCTCGAGCGTCGCGACCAGCGCCTGACCGACCGCGGGGTAGTGGTCGCGGGTCACCGAGAACCGGCGGTGATCCCGCCCCAGCTGCTCGAGGATGGGGGTGACGGAGGCGAGCCGGTCGACCTGGCTGACCACCCGGCCCAATGCCGTGACGAGCTTGTCGCGCTGGCCCTCCATGCTGAGCGGGAACATGTCCCGCGTGTGGGGATGGGTGACGAAGAGCGTCGAGTAGAAGAAGAGCGGGACCTGGTCGCCGTGCTGGGCGACCAGGTCCCAGCTCGTCTGGAGCCGGGCGGTGTCGAAGGCGGTCACGTCGACGACCTGGCTCCCTCTGGTGAGGCTGTGTGTTCGGCCTGCGGGTCGATCATGGGTCGCGAGGCACCTCGACGATCTCGGGCTTGGCCCCGACGAGGGCGTCGGAGACCGCGACGAGCGTGCCCTCCGGCGCGCCCGCTGCGACGAGCACATCCTCCAGGTGGTCGACCACGCGGTCGTAGTCGGCAGGCGTGATGCCGAGCCCTCGGTGGGCCTCGTAGAGGGATGGGCCGTCGTAGGTCTGGGGGCCTCCGAGCAACGCGCAGAGGAACAGCACCTGGTGGCGCTTGACGCGGGCGACTTCGACGCCCGAGAAGTACGGCGCCAGGCGGTCGTCTCGCAGGATGCGGAGATAGAGCTTGTCCACCGCGGCGCGGATGGCTTCGGCGCCGCCGAGGCGG
>DASRJN010000315.1:0-4961 GCA_035649455.1 Acidimicrobiales bacterium | reverse complement strand
CCGCCACGCTGCGCCGGTTCCTCCACGGCCTGCCCGGCGTCGACCAGGTGGGCGTGGAGGCGCGGGCGGCCGGGCTGGCCACCCGCTCGATCAAGACGACCGCCAAGCAGTTCGCCCTCGACCTGGCCGTGCGCATGATCGACCTGACCACGCTGGAGGGCCAGGACACGCCGGGCAAGGTGCGGGCGCTGTGCGCCAAGGGCCGCCGGCCCGACCCCGCCGACCCGTCGTGCCCGCCCGTGGCGGCCATCTGCATCTACGGCGACCTGGTGCCGGTGGCGGTCGAGGCGCTGGCGGGCTCGGGCATCCACGTGGCCGCCGTGGCGACCGCTTTCCCGTCGGGCCGGGCGCCGCTGGAGGTCAAGCTGGCCGACACCAGGGCCGCGGTGGAGGCCGGGGCCGACGAGATCGACATGGTCATCGACCGGGGTGCCTTCCTGGCCGGGCGCTACCTCGAGGTCCACGACGAGATCGTGGCCACCAAGGCGGCGTGCGGCGACGCCCACCTCAAGGTCATCCTCGAAACCGGCGAGCTGGCCACCTACGACAACGTCCGCCGGGCCTCGTGGCTCGCCATGCTGGCCGGCGCCGACGTGATCAAGACCTCGACCGGCAAGGTCTCCCCCGCTGCCACCCTGCCGGTGACGCTCGTGATGCTGGAGGCGGTCCGGGACTTCCGCTCCCAGACCGGCCGCCAGGTCGGGGTCAAGGCCGCGGGCGGCATCCGCGCCGCCAAGGAAGCGGTCCG
Organism: Acidimicrobiales bacterium; assembly: GCA_035649455.1. Lineage (GTDB taxonomy): Bacteria > Actinomycetota > Acidimicrobiia > Acidimicrobiales > VFJN01 > ZC4RG19. The sequence goes on along the minus strand of DASRJN010000315.1, from coordinate 4,213 downwards.
CTACCTGGTGGTGGTGAACGAGACGTGCGGGGACGACTGGCTCGACCCGGACTACTTCCGCTTCGGCGCCTCGTCGTTGCTCAACGACCTGCTGATGCAGCGGCGCAAGCTGTCCACCGGCTGGTACTCCGGCCCCGACTACTTCACCCTGGACTGACGGAACACGACTGATGGGCTTCGACTACGCCCCCGCCCCCGAGTCGGCGTCGATCGTCGACATCGCCCCCAGCTACGGCCTGTACATCGCCGGCGAGATGGTCGACCCCGTCGACGGCACCCGGTTCAAGACCGTCAACCCGGCCACCGAGGAAGTGCTGTCCGAGGTAGCGGCGGCCGGTCCCGAGGACGTCGACCGGGCGGTGGCCGCGGCCCGCGCCGCCTACGACGGCACCTGGTCCCGCCTGCCCGCCCGGGCCCGGGGCAAGTACCTGTACCGGCTGGCCCGCATCCTCCAGGAGCGCTCGCGGGAGCTGGCGGTGCTGGAGTCGATCGACAACGGCAAGCCCATCCGCGAGAGCCGCGACGTCGACCTGCCGCTGGTGGCGGCGCACTTCTTCTACTACGCGGGCTGGGCCGACAAGCTCGACCATGCCGGCTTCGGCCCCGACCCCCGGCCCCTGGGCGTGGCCGCGCAGGTCATCCCCTGGAACTTCCCGCTGCTCATGCTGGCCTGGAAGATCGCTCCGGCGCTGGCGTGTGGCAACACGGTGGTCCTCAAGCCGGCCGAGACCACCCCACTGACCGCGCTGGCCTTCGCCGACATCTGCCGCCAGGCCGACCTGCCTCCCGGCGTCGTCAACATCGTGACCGGGGCGGGCGACACCGGCCGGGCGCTGGTCGAGCACCCCGGGGTGGACAAGGTGGCGTTCACCGGGTCGACCGAGGTGGGCCGGCAGATCGCCCGCTCGGTGGCCGGCTCCCGCAAGAAGGTGACGCTGGAGCTGGGGGGCAAGGCGGCCAACATCGTGTTCGACGACGCCCCGCTGGACCAGGCGGTCGAGGGCATCGTCAACGGCATCTTCTTCAACCAGGGCCACGTGTGCTGCGCGGGCAGCCGGCTGCTGGTGCAGGAGTCGATCGTCGACGACCTGCTGGACCACCTCAAGCGCCGCCTGGGCACGCTGCGTCTGGGCGACCCGCTGGACAAGAACACCGACATCGGCGCCATCAACAGCCCCGAGCAGCTGGCCCGCATCCGCGAGCTGTCCAGCGTGGGCGAGGCCGAGGGCGCCGAGCGCTGGTCGCCGCCGTGTGACCTGCCCGACCGGGGTTACTGGTTCCCGCCGACCCTGTTCACCGGCGTGTCCCAGGCCCACCGCATCGCGCGGGAGGAGATCTTCGGCCCCGTCCTCTCGGTGCTTACCTTCCGCACCCCGGCCGAAGCGCTGGAGAAGGCCAACAACACGCCCTACGGCCTGTCGGCGGGCGTGTGGACCGAGAAGGGCAGCCGCATCCTGTGGATGGCCCAACGCCTGCGGGCCGGCGTGGTGTGGGCCGACACCTTCAACCGCTTCGATCCGGCGAGCCCGTTCGGTGGCTACAAGGAGTCGGGCTACGGCCGCGAGGGCGGGCGCCACGGGCTGGAGGCCTACCTCGATGTCTGACGACGGCCGGGTGGCGGTGCGCAAGACCTACAAGCTCTACGTGGGCGGCGCCTTCCCCCGCTCCGAGTCGGGCCGCACCTACGAGGTGTTCTCCGCCCATGGTGGCTTCCTGGCCAATGCCGCCCTCGCCTCCCGCAAGGACGCCCGCGACGCGGTGGTGGAGGCCCGCAAGGCCGTCCCCGGCTGGTCCGGGGCCTCCGCCTACAACCGGGGCCAGGTCCTGTACCGCGTGGCGGAGATGCTGGAGGGGCGCCGGGCCCAGTTCGTCGCCGAGGTGGCCGACGCCGAGGGGCTGAAGCCCCGCCCGGCCGGCGAGGTGGTGGACGCCGCCATCGACCGCTGGGTCTGGTACGCGGGGTGGAGCGACAAGATCCACCAGGTGCACGGCTCGTCCAACCCCGTGGCCGGTCCCTACTTCGACTTCTCGGTGCCCGAGCCCACCGGCGTCGTAGCCGTGGTGGCGCCGCCCGACTCGTCGCTGCTCGGCCTGGTGTCGGTGGTGGCGCCGATCATCGTGACGGGCAACACGGCTGTGGTGGTGGCGTCGGAGGAGCGCCCGCTGCCGGCCATCACGCTGGCCGAGGTGCTGGCCACCTCCGACCTGCCGGGCGGCGTGGTCAACCTGCTCACCGGCCGGGCGGCCGAGATCGCCCCCTGGCTGGCCTCGCACATGGACGTGAACGCCATCGACCTGGCGGGGGTCACCGACGAGGAGCTGGCCACCGAGCTGGAAGCCGCCGCGGCGGAGAACCTCAAGCGGGTCGTCCGCCCGCCCGCGGCCCCGCCCGACTGGGCGCCCGACCCCGGCCTCGACCGCATGCTGGCCTTCCTGGAGACCAAGACGGTCTGGCACCCGGTCGGGATCTAGCGCCTAGCGCCTGTCGAAGCTGACCCGCTCCTCGGGTTGCGGCGAGGCGGCGGGGCGGGCCGGCCGGATCACGGCCACCGCCCACTCGACCAGCTCGTACACCTTGAACGCGAGCCAGCCGGGCACCGAGCCGAACAGCACCCACCACAGCGAGTACCCGGCGATGACGCCGGCCCAGAACTGGTGGCCCCACAGCAGCGCGGCGACCAGTGGTCCCAGCAGGCCGAGCACCACTGCCCACCACAGGCCGGCGAGCAGGCCCGCCACGAACAGGGCCGAGCCCAGGGCGGCGGCGATGCCCCACAGCACGAGGCCGAGGCGCTGGACCGGCACCCGCCAACGGGACCGGGCTACCACCGCGGTCCACATCAGGTAGGAGCGCACCAGAGGTACGCCCGACGCCTGCAGCAGGTCCCGGAAGCGCAGGTCGGCCTGCTCGGGGGTCAGCCGCCACTCGGGTGGCAGCTCGGCTCGCGGCGTGGGGCTCTCGTCGTTGCCCGTCAGGAGGTCGTGCACCAGCGACGCGGCGGTGTGCCGGCCGGCGCGGCGAGCGAACCAGCCCAGCCACAGGGGGATCGACGCCAGGTCGGTGCGCGCGAGCCACTCGGGCTCGACGACCAGCGTCGTCCCCTCGGGCGGCGGCGGCCAGGTGACGACGAGGCGCTCCTGCAGCGCGAACTCGTCGTCCGACACCTGGCGCAGCACGATGCGCATCGGCTGCCGCGGGGGCGTATCGGCCGCGAACGGCGTGCTGTCCGTGGACCAGAAGCTCGGGATGTCAGACGTAGGCGCAGCGTACCCAGACCGAGATGGTCGGACGCCCGCCACGACGGTGGTTCACTGGAGAGGTGAGCGTGCGTACCCGCGCCTACCGCAAGGGCGTGCTCGAAGCCGAGGACTTCCCTCTGGCCGATCTGTCCGAGCACCTGGCCCAGCCCGACTGCCATGTGTGGGTCGACCTGTGCCACCCGACCGAGGACAAGCTGGACACGCTGGCGTCGGAGCTGGGCCTGCACCCGCTGGCGGTGGAGGACGCGCTCGAGCCCCACCAGCGCTCCAAGATCGACCGCTACCGCACCCACGCCTTCCTGGCCGCCCACGCGGTGACGCTCGACATCGACGCCCCGGCGCTGAGCACCGTTGAGATCGACGCCTTCATCGGCGAGAACTTCCTGGTCACCGTGCAGGGCGAGGAGCGCTTCGACATGGACCCGGTGGTCGAGCGCTGGGACCGCTCGCCCGAGATGATCGCGGCGGGCATCGGCTTCCTGGTGTACGGCCTGCTCGACGAGATCGTCGACGGCTACTTCACCGCCATCGAGCAGTTCGACGAGTACTACGACGGCGTCGGCGACGCCATCTTCGCCGAGCAGCCGCTGGACCCGAGCCAGCAGCGGAGCTGGTTCGAGATGCGCCGCGTGCTGTCGAAGTTCTACCGGCTGGTGGCACCGCTGCGGGAGGCGCTGAGCTCGCTGGTGCACCGCGAGCTGGACGTGGTGAGGCCCGAGATCCAGCCCTACTTCCAGGACCTCTACGACCACCTGATCGTGGCCAGCGAGTCGGCCGACGCGCTGCGGGACCTGGCCACCTCGCTGGTCGAGGCCAACCTGAGCCTGCGCGACTACCGCCAGAACCAGGTGATGAAGAAGGTCTCGAGCTGGGCCGCCATCGTGGCGGTGCCCACGCTGATCACCGGGTACTACGGCATGAACGTGCCCTACCCGGGATTCAGTGAGACGTC
>DASRJN010000314.1:0-16251 GCA_035649455.1 Acidimicrobiales bacterium | reverse complement strand
CGGACGAGCCGGCGGCGGACGAGTCGGCGGCGGACGAGCCGGGGGCGGACGAGCCGGCGGCGGGGGCGGCAGCGTCGGTAGGTGAGGCGGGGGTGGGGGCAGCGGCGGACGCGGCAGGGTCGCCGGGCGGCCGGGGCGAGCCGGGCGAAGCCCATGCCCATGAGCGTTTGGTTTGTGGGGTCGTTCGCCGCGAGCGCGGGCGAGGTGTCCGGGGCGGAGTGGCGCTCGGCCTGGCGGTCGGGGTCGCTGCCGCGGGGTCGGCGGAAGGCGCAGCCGGTGCGGGGGAAGGCGCAGCCGGGTCGGCGGAAGGGGCGGCGGGCGGGGGTTCGGGGGGTGGGTCGGTGTTCGGGGCTTCGTTCTTGCCCTCGTCCTCGCGCTCGCCGGATGGGGCGTCGGTGGTCATGTTGTCACCTGGGCGCCGTAGAGGCCGCGGTTGGCGATGGCGGCGATCACGGCTGGGGTGAGCAGGTAGTCGAGGGGGCGGCCTTCGGCGACGCGGGCGCGTAGCTCGGTGCTGGAGACCTCGAGGCGGGGGACCTCGCAACGTTCCCAGGTCCAGCCGGGGGGCGGGTCTGCCGAGCGGGTGCCGGGGCGGTCGACCACCACCAGGGTGGCCAGGGAGCGCACCTCGTCGGCCCGGTCCCAGGTCGGTAGCCCCACCGCGGCGTCGCTGCCGAGGATGAGGAACAGCTCGCGGCCGGGATCCTCGTCCCGTAGCAAGGCCAGCGTGTCCGCCGTGAACGACAGCCCCGGCCGGTCGATCTCCAGCGCGCTCGCCTCGAGGCCCTCGACCGCGCCGACGGCGGCGGCGACCATGGCGTGGCGATCGGCGGCCGAGCTGATCTCCCGGGTGCCGAGCTTCTGCCACGGCCGGCCGGCCACCACCAGCAGGACCCGGTCCAGGCCCAGGTCGTGGCGCACGTTCACCGCCGTGACCAGGTGCCCGACGTGCGGCGGGTCGAAGGTTCCGCCGAAGATCCCCAACCGCTCGCTCACCCGGCCGCCTCGTGGTCGAGCCCGGCGTGGACCCGGGCCGCCAGGGCCGCGAGACCGGGCGAGGTGTCGACCCGCCAGACCGGGTAGGGGGCCGGCTCCAGCGATCGGAGCTCGGGCGGCAGGGCGGCCAGCGCCGCCATGCAGCGCTCCCGAGACTGCGCCAGCGGCTCGCTCGCCGTGCGCCGGCCGCCGGCCATGACCGGGACCAGCAGCGGGCGGCCATCGGGGACGTCCTCGTCGTGGAGGCCCACGACGTCCCGGTCGGCCAGCCGCCAGACCTGCTTGCGGCCCGGGAGCGTGACCTTGCCCTCGGCCAGCTTCATCTTGGGACCGGCCGCATCCTCCACCAGCTTGTAGACGGCGCCGAGCGCGGGCGCGTCGGCGCTGGTCCCCAGCTGGGTGCCGATCCCGAAGGCGTCGATGGGCGCGCCGCGGGTCACCAGCGTGGACACCGAGTGCTCGTCGAGATCGCCCGACGCGAGGATGTCCACGTCGGTGAAGCCGGCGTCGTCGAGGATCGAGCGGACCTCGACCGACAGGGACGCGAGGTCACCCGAGTCGAGGCGCACGCCGGAGATGGCGATGCCCTCGCCCGCCAGCTCGCGCGCGACGTCGGCAGCCCGCCGAGCGCCCTCGGCGGTGTCGTAGGTATCGATCAGCAGCACGACTCCCTGGGGGAAGGTCCGGGCGTAGGCACGGAAAGCATCGCGCTCGTGATCGAACGACATCACAAACGAGTGCGCCATGGTCCCCGACAGGGGCAGCCCCCAGCGCCGCCCGGCGGCCACCAGCGACGTTCCCGCCGCCCCCGCCAGCCAGGCGGACCGGGCCGCGGCGAGGGCGGCGTCGACCCCGTGGTCCCGCCGGGCCGAGAAGTCCACGAACGCCCGCTCGCCGCAGGCCAGGGCCACGCGCGCGGCCTTGGAGGCCAGCAGCGTCTGGCTGCCGATGCGGTTGAGCAGCCACGTCTCCACCAGCTGGGCCTCGGTCAGTGGAGCCGTGACCCGCACCAGCGGCTCGCCCTGGAACACCACCTCGCCTTCGGGGACGGCCCACACCTCCCCGGTGAAGCCGAGGTCGCCGAGCCGCTCCAGGAACTCCGGCGGGAACAGGCCGAGCCCGCGTAGGTAGTCGATGTCGGCGGGCTCGAAGGCCCAGGCCTCCAGGCCCGCCAGGGCATCGTCCAGCCCTGCCGCCACCAGGAACCGGCGCTGGGGCGGCAGGCTGCGCACGAACAGCTCGAAGGTCGCCTGTCGATCCCCGACGCCCGCCCCGTAGGCGGCGGCCATGGTCAGCTCGTAGAGATCGGTGACCAGAGCCGGCGGGACGGTCACCCGAGCGTCACGCCCGCCTCGGCCATGGCGTCGACCGCCTTCTGGCCGTCGCCCGGCTCGACCTCGACCGGCCGGATGCCGTCGAGGACCACGGTGGTGGCAAACCCCAGGCGAACCCCGTCGAGCGCGGTCTCCTTGACGCAATAGTCGGTGGCCAGGCCCAGGACCACGACGCGGGTGATGTCGTGGGCCCGCAGCAGCTCCTCCAGCCCGGTCGAGGACGTTTCGCGAGTGGTGGGATGGGCCATGGTGAAGCCCGAGTACCCGTCCTCGCCGCCTGTCCCCTTGCGGACCGACTCGCCCACCACCACCACGCGGGGATGCAGCTCGGCGCCCCAGGTGCCGGCCACACAGTGCACCGGCCAGGTGCCGCCGTCCTTGGCGAAGTGGGGCGTGTCGGGCGGATGCCAGTCCTGCGTGTAGGTGACCAGGGCCCCGGCGGCGCGGGCCGCCTCGATCTCCGCGTTGGCGACATCGATCACCGACTCGGCGTCGCGCACGTACAGGCTGCCGTCCGGGTCGGCGAAATCGTTCTGCACGTCCACGACCACCAAGGCGGTACGGGGGTCGTAGAGTCCTGCCACGGCGGAAAAACTAGGCGAGCGGACGTGCGCGCGGCGGCATGCCCGGGATTCGGATGGGGTACTGGTTGACCGCGCGTCGTATTCTCGTTGTCAAGCGGCCCTCACTTCCGGCCCGCTTACAGAACGTCTAGGCGCGGCCATCCCCCATCTACCTACCCGGCTCAGCGCCTACCGAGCCGCCAGAAAGCATCTCTCAGTACCCGACGACGCATTCGACTCCCCCTGGCGCGCCGGTCTGATGTGCCTCTCAGGGTTCTGCGTAGATCCGTGGGCCCGGTTCGGAACGAATACACGGTGACAGTCGTCACCACTGCACAGTCGAAGCAACCAAGCCTGCATATCCCGGAACCTTTACCCCCGAGATCCGGGAAAACCCGTGAATGCGGGGAATCCCACCGCGGTAGTGGTGGTTGAGGAGTACGTCATGAGTGATTCGGTTGGTCAGTACCTCAACGAAATCGGCCTCGTCCCTCTGCTCACCGCAGACGAGGAGCGCGAGCTGTCGCAGACGATCGAGCGTGGCCGTGAGGCCCGTGCCCGCCTCGACGCGGGCGAGCGCGGCCGCGAGCTGCGCAAGGCCGTGGCCGCCGCAGCCGCCGCCAAGGACCGCTTCATCCGGGCGAACCTCCGCCTCGTGGTGAGCATCGCCCGCCGCTACCCCCTCCCCCCCTCCATGGAGCTGCTCGACCTGATCCAGGAAGGCAACCTGGGCCTCGAGCACGCCGTCGACAAGTTCGACTGGCGCAAGGGCTTCAAGTTCTCCACCTACGCCACCTTCTGGATCCGCCAGGCCATCGGCCGGGCCCTCGACCAGAAGGCCAGCCTCGTGCGCCTGCCCGGCGACCGGTCCGCGTCGCTGCGGGCCGCCCTGCGCCAGGCCTCCGGCGACGGCGAGGAGCTCGACGACGAGAACGCCCGCCTCTACCGGCTCACCACTCCCACCTCGCTCGATCGCCCCGTGGGCGACGACGACGGCAGCGAGCTGGTCGACCTGCTGGCGGCCGACGTGCCCACCCCCGAGGCGGTGCTCGTCGACCGTGAGGAGGAGCAGGCCCTGCACGACCTGCTCGGCGTCCTCGACACCCGGGCCCGCTACGCCGTCGAGCAGCGCTTCGGCCTCACCGACGGCCGCAAGCGCAGCTACCGCGAGGTCGGCGAAGAGCTCGGCGTCACGGCCGAGGCTGCCCGGCGTCTGGTCAAGCGGGCGGTCGACGCGGTCCGGGAAGAGGCCCTGGCCCGCGCCAGCGCCGCTTGATCCCGCTTCTACGGAGCTACATTGCTGGGTAATCGGATTGACCGGGGAGTGCCGGGTTCCCGCCACCTGGCCTCCCTTGTGCCAGCCGCCCCGGTCCCGCCCAGGGGCGGCTGGCCTCTGTTTTGGCCCGAGCTCGTGGCACCCTCTGCGCGAACTGCTTTGCCCGCGGGGCCGCGGGCCGACCAGCATGGTGCACCATGACCAGCGCGTGGTCTCCGACTTCCTGGCAGAACCGGCCCGCGGCCCAGCAGCCGCACTGGCCGGACGAGGCCGCGCTCGACCGGGCGCTCAAGCACCTGGGGTCGCTGCCGCCCCTGGTGTTCGCGGGCGAGGCCCGAGCCCTCACCGCGCACCTGGCCGACGTCGCCGAGGGCAAGGCGTTCCTGCTCCAGGCGGGTGACTGCGCCGAGTCGTTCGAGCGCTTCTCGGCCGACGCCATCCGCGACAAGCTCAAGGTCATCCTGCAGATGGCGGTGGTGCTGACCTACTCGACCGGTGTCCCGGTCCTGAAGGTGGGGCGCATCGCCGGCCAGTTCGCCAAGCCCCGGTCCTCCCCCACCGAGCGGGTCGACGGCGTCGACCTGCCGTCGTTCCGGGGCCACATGGTCAACGACGTCACGCCCACCCCGGCCGCCCGCCAGCCCGACCCCGAGCGGCTGGTGCAGGCCTACCACCAGTCGGCGGCCACGCTGAACCTGCTCCGGGCCTTCACGAAGGGCGGCTTCGCCGACCTCTCCCGGGTCCACCAGTGGAACCAGCAGTTCGTCCGCTCCAGCCCCGAAGGCCGCCGCTACGACCGGGTCGCGGACGAGATCGACCGGGCGCTGCGGTTCATGGCCGCGTGCGGCATCAACACCGAGAGCCAGCCCAACCTGCACGAGGTCGACTTCTTCACCAGTCACGAGGCGCTGATCCTCGGCTACGAGGAGGCGCTCACCCGGGAGGACTCCCTCACCGGCGAGTGGTACGACTGCTCGGCCCACATGCTCTGGATCGGCGAGCGGTCCCGCCAGCTCGAGGGGGCCCATGTCGAGTTCCTGCGGGGCGTGGGCAACCCCCTCGGCTGCAAGCTGGGGCCCACGGCCACGCCCGACGAGGTCGTGGCCCTGTGCGCCGCCCTCAACCCCGACCGCATCCCGGGCCGGCTCACGCTCATCACCCGCCTGGGCGCCCAGCGGGTCGTCGAAGCGCTGCCGCCGCTGCTGGCCGCGGTGCGCGACGCCGGGCACCCGGTGGTGTGGACGTGCGACCCCATGCACGGCAACACCTTCACCTCCGACACCGGCCGCAAGACCCGCGACTTCGACGCCGTCCTGGCCGAGATCGCCGGGTTCTTCGCCGCCCACTGGGCCGAGGAGACCTGGCCCGGCGGCGTCCACATCGAGCTCACCGGCGAGGACGTCACCGAGTGCCTCGGAGGCGGCGACGCCCTCGGCCACGCGGACCTCGACGACCGCTACGAGACCATGTGCGACCCCCGCCTCAACGGCCGCCAGTCGATCGACCTCGCTTTCCGCGTCGCCGAGCTCCTCGACCGCCGCTGAGCACATTCCCGCCGAAGGTGGGAATGTTGACAGGGTGACTCGGGTTTCGCTCTACTAGGACGCGGAAACCCTGACCTGTCTCATCGGATTACTCATAGATTTGCGGGGAAGGCCGGGGTGCCGTCGCCGAGAACGGAGCACGTCATGGCTCAGCACGAGATAGATGCTGCACAGCTTGCGGACGCCGCCAAGTTCGAGGCGGTGCTGGCGCAGTACCTGGCGGGTGAGATCGAGGAGGATGCGTTCCGCATCTTCCGCTTGAACAACGGGATCTACGGCCAGCGTCAGGGCGGGCACAATCAGATGGTCCGGGTGAAGATCCCCTGGGGCGGGCTGTTGCCCGACCAGCTGGAGCTGATGGCCGACCTGGCCGACACCTACTCGCGGGGCTGGGGCCACATCACGACCCGGCAGAACATCCAGTTCCACTTCGTGCAGCTGGAGAAGATCCCCGAGATCATGCGCCTGCTGGGGACGGTGGGCATGACCAGCCGGGAGGCGTGCGGCGACACCGTGCGCAACGTGCAGGGCTGCCATCTGGCCGGAGCGTGCCCGCACGAGCAGCTCGACGTCACGCCGTGGGCCGAGGCGGCCTACCGGCACTTCGTGCGCAACCCGCTCAGCCAGCGGCTGCCCCGCAAGTTCAAGATCAACTTCTCGGGCTGCGCCACCGACTGCGGCCAGGCCATGTTCAACGACGTGGGCGTCATCGCCGCCACCCGCACGCTGGAGGACGGGTCGGTGGAGCGGGGCTTCCGGGTGTTCGTGGCCGGCGGCCTGGGCGCCAACCCCCATCCGGCGCTCGCGCTGGAGGAGTTCACCCCCCGCGACGAGCTCATGCCCACGCTCGAGGCGTGCCTGCGGGTGTTCAACAACCACGGCAACCGTGACAACAAGCTGCGGGCCCGCATGAAGTGGCTGGTCGACACCCTCGGCTGGGAGGACGTCCAGGCCCGCATCATGAAGGAGCGCCGCCTGCTGCTGGGCTCGTCCTCGTGGCCGGGCGGCATCCCCGAAGAGGTCGAGAAGCTGGGCGACTCCCCCGCCGGTGTGGCCGACGGCGTCTCCCCCACGCTCATGGGCCACGGCACGCCAGTGGCGATCAGCCGGCGTGACCCCTTCGAACGCTGGGACGACACCAACGTGATCCGGGGCGCGGCCAAGGGCACCGTGTCGGCCATCGCGTATGCCCGCCTGGGCGACGTGACCAGCGCCCAGTTCCGTGAGCTGGCCGCCATCCAGCGCGAGATGGGCCTGGAGGTCCGGCTCACCAACCGCCAGAACATCGCCTTCCGGAGCCTCACCGAGGAGCAGCTCCCGGCGCTCTACCAGCGGCTGGCGGCCGCCGGCATGTCCGAGCCCGGGGCCGAGCTGGTCCGGGACGTGGTGACCTGCCCCGGCGCCGACACCTGCAACCTCGCCGTCACCCAGAGCCGCGGCCTGGGCGCCGCCATCGGCGAGCTGCTGGAGCAGGAGGGCCTGGCCGAGGTGGGCGGGCTGCGCATCAACATCTCGGGCTGCACCAACAGCTGCGGCCAGCACCACACGTCCGACATCGGCTTCTTCGGGGCCGAGCGCCGGGCACACGGCCGTTCGGCACCCGGCTACCAGATGCTGCTGGGCGGCTACGTGGGCCAGGCGCAGATCCACTTCGGCGAGAAGGCGCTGCGCCTGCCGGCCAAGAACGCCCCCGAGGCGGCCGTTCGGGTCGTCCGCCGGTTCGCGGACGAGCGCACCGCGGGCGAGTCGTTCCGCTCGTGGATGGAGCGGGCCGGCGGGGCGAAGTCGATCGCCGCCGAGCTGAAGGAGCTCGACCAGTTCCCCACGCCGGAGGAAGGCCCCGACTACTACGTCGACTACGACGAGACCGGGCCCTATTCCGCCGAAGTCGGTGCCGGCGAGTGCGCAGGCGTGTGACCCAGGAGAATCCGTGAGCTTCCTCGTCGAGCCACCCCCGCTGCCGGTCCGCGCCTTCCACGACGAAGAGCTGGCCGAGCTGAACGCCGAGTTCGAGCACTGGTCCGCGCCCAAGATCATCCAGTGGGCCGTCGACCACTTCGCCCCTCATCTGTGCCTGGCCGCGTCCATGCAGGATGCCGTACTGATCGACCTGGCCACCAAGGTCGACCCGGGCATCGAGGTGGTGTTCATCGACACCGGCTACCACTTCCCGGAGACGCTGGAGACCGTCGAGGCCGTGCGCCGCCGCTACGGGCTGAACCTGCGCATGATGACGGTCGCCACCCACGACGAGGAGCTGTGGAAGGTCGACCCGGAGAACTGCTGCTCGGCCGTCAAGGTCGGCCAGCTCGACCGGGCGCTGGCCGGCAAGGCGGCGTGGATGAGCGGGCTACGGCGGGACGAGGCCGCCACCCGGGCCGGGGCGCCCATCGTGGCCCGCGACCTGCGGGGCCTGGTGAAGCTGAACCCGCTGGCCACCTGGACCGAGCTGGATGTGCAGGGCTACATCGCCGACCACGACGTGCCGGTGAACCCGCTGCTGAACCAGGGCTACACCTCGATCGGGTGCCAGCCGTGCACCAGCCTGCCCACCGGCGAGGATCCCCGCTCAGGGCGGTGGGCCGGTCGCGGCAAGACCGAGTGCGGCCTCCACATCTGAGGGGCTGATCTGGCCCGGTCGTCGGGCAGGACGACGAGCGGTCAGCGCTCGTCGGTGTCGCGAAGGAAGCCGAGCAGGCGGTTGACCGTCTCGATGTCCTCGTCCTCCTCGTCGCCGCCGATGGCGTCGGGGTCAGGACCGGTGCGCAGCGGTCGGGTGCCGGATCGGGGCACGCGCCCGGGCAAGCGGATGTCTTCGACCTCGTCCGTCCCGGACATCGGTGCCTCCTCCGGCTCCCCTCCTTGCCTCCCCAACGATGCCCGGGAAAGGGCGCGTTTACGCATGCTTCAACGTGCCGATCGCGTTGCGGAGCGTCTCCCATCGGCGCTGTGCGTCGATCGCCCATCACCTGGGGCGACACGACGGGAACATCGGCACTTACCGGGGCGACTCGACTCCGATGCGTGGCGCGACTACCCTGGGTCTTAGCAGTCCGCGACCTTGCGTAGTGGGGGCACCTCGTCTCGTGGTGGCGCGCGCCCCGGCACAGGTCGCGCGACCACATAGCGGCCGGGGGTGTTCGATCTCCGGCCGCGCCGGCAGTCGTCGAGCACGAACAGGAGCTGTTCGCGGTCTGGGACTTCATGTCCCTGCTCAAGGCGCTCCAGCAACGGCTGACCTGCGTGGAGGTGCCGTGGTCGCCGCGAGGGGACACGCTCTGCCGCCGGCTCATCAACGAGATCGTGCTGGGCGAGGAGAGCGACCTGTTCGACGAGAACGTGCTCAGCCACTTCGAGATGTACCTGGCGGCCATGGACCAGGCGGGCGCGGACCGCGCGCCGCTGGAGCGGTTCCTCGACGCACTGGCCGCGACGGGCGATGTCGCCCGGTCACTGACCCTGGCGGGCGTGCCCGACGCGGCCGACCAATTCGTGCGCTCGACCTGGCGGGTGATCGACCGGGGCGAGGCCTTCGAGCTGGCCGCGGTCTTCGCCTTCGGCCGCGAGAGCCTGATCCCGGCCATGTTCGCCCGTGTGCTGGAGGGCGAGCACTGCATGCCGCTGCTGCGCGACTACCTGATCCGCCACGTGCAGCTCGACGAGGAGGTCCACACTCCCCTGGCGATGCGCATGGTGGCGACCCTGTGCGGTGACGATCCGGCCCGCTGGGCCACGGCCCGGCGAGCCGTCCTGGATGCCCTGGAGGCCCGCACCCGGATGTGGGACGGCATCGTGGCCCGCCTCCCCGACGACGATCTGGCCGTGGCCTGATCCCTATTCGGATCGGCGCCGCAGCTCGTCGACGTCGATGAGGCGGACGCGGCCGCGGGCGAGGGCCAGGAGGCCCCCGTCCTCGGCCCGGCGCAGCACCCGGTTGGCGGTGGAGCGGGTGGTGCCGGCCAGGATGGCCAGCTCGGTCTGGCTGAGCCGGATCCAGCCCCCGTCGTCCTCGGTGGCCGGGGCCACCAGGTCGTGGTAGGCGACGAGCCGGCGGTAGACCCGCTGGTCGACCGGGGTGAACAGCAGCTCGACCAGGTGGCTGGTGAGGCTGCGGTTGCGCTCGGCCAGCACCGTCAGGAGCACCCGGTCGACCCGGGGGTCGCGGGCGCGCAGGTCCTCGAAGGGGCCGCGGCCGACCATGAGGGTGGCCCCGCGCTCCAGCGCGACCACCGTGGCCGAGCGCCGGGCGCTGGCGGTGAGCAGCGCCAGCTCGCCGAAGACGTCGCCGCGCCCGAACACGTTGACGGCGATGATCTCGCCCCGGGTCGAGGAGCTGCGGGCCACGAACACGCCCTGGGTCACGATGTGCAGGGCGTCGCCGGGGTCGCCTTCGTGGAACACGACCTCGCCGGGAGCGAAGCGCCGCCGCACACCCGCCTGGAGCAAGGCACTGCGCTCGCGCGCGGCCACCGCGTCGAGCACGGGCACCACCCTTCCTCGCCCTCGGCCATCCGTCCGCAGGGAGGGTACCGCGGCACCCCGGCGGGCTGGGAGTTAGTTCAGGACGCGGCCAGCCAGGAGCGGGCCAGCTCGGGCTGCTGGCGGAGGCGCTCCAGCGCCCGCTGCCGGGTCGGTCCGATGCTGCCCACCGGCCGGTCCACCAGCTCGCTGATCGCCCGGTAGTCGGGGCGGTCGTCCTCCGACAGCAGCAGGACGAGGCGGCGGTCCGCGGGCCGCAGGTCCATGAGCGCCGCCTGCAGGTGCACGGTGGCGGGGCCGAGGCCGGCTCGCAGCACACCCCGCTCCTCGGTGTCGTCCGGCGCCGCCACGAGGTCGTCGGTCTCGGCGGTCGGGACGGATCGGTCCTGCTTGCGCCGGGCCCGCCAGGCCGCGCGGGTCGCGACCCGGACCAGCCAGCCCCGGGTCGCGGCCGGGGTCCGGATCTGGTCGAGATGCTCGACGAAGGCCAGCCAGACCTCCTGGGCCACGTCGTCGACGTCGGTGCCGCGCACATAGCGCCCGGCCACCGCCCGCACCATGGGACCGCAACGCTCGAAGACGGAGACGACGGCGGCACTGTCGCCGGCCCGGGCCCGCGCCACCAGGCCGGCGATCAGCTCGCCGTCGCCGTCCGCCGCATCTGTCCGCCGTTCAGTGAGTCCCGCCACATGGGCAGCGGACCACGATTCCGCGTCGCCGTCGTTGCCCCGCGACACGTCCGGTGTGTGCCCACGCGCACACAGCGACCCCAGGAGTGCCGGCCGCTCACATGCCTTCGGCGTGCTCCCCGTGATCGGAGACCTGGGCGAGTCCCCACTCGTGCAGGGCCTGCACGAGGGCGGTGTCGGTGGTGCGGTAGGTGACCTCGCCGCCCGCGGCCACGTCGGCATAGGTGACGCGGATGGCGGTGTAGCCCTCGCGCAGGTCGGCCAGGCCGGGCATGGCGTCGCCGTGGATGTGGGCGGGGTCGGCGAAATCGCCCCGCGCGAAGCGGTCGGCCTGGTGGTGCAGGTGCTCGCGCACCAGGCCGACCTGGTCGGCGTCCGCGGGGTCGTCGGCGACGACTGTCTGGGTCAGGCCGTCGGGATCCGGGTCGAAGTGGTGGGTGGTGGCATCGAGGTCGAACGGCATGATGCGCGACCCGCGATCCGCCACTTCCGTCTGGCGGTCCGTGGGGCCCGCGGGCCCGCAGGCGCCCAGCCCCGCGAGCACGGCGAGGGGCACGAGGACCAAACGCCAAGGGCTACGGCTCACGGGCGGCCTCCGCGAGGGTGTCGAGGGCGGCGAGGACGGCGGGGCGGTCGGCCGCGGGGATGCGGTCGAGCAGGCGGGCGAAGCGGGCGGCGCGCGAGCGGGCCAGGCCGGCGGCGGTGCGCGCACCATCGGGCGTGAGCTGGACCAGGCGGCAGCGGGCGTCCTGCTCGCTCGTGCGGCGCTCGGCCCAGCCTCGGGCGACGAGCTGGTCGACCAGCCGGCTCACCGTGGACTTGCCCAGCGAGAGGTGATGGACCAGGTCGGTCTGGGTCAGCGGGCCCCGGTCGGCCAGCACCCACAGGGCGTGGGCCTCGGACACGGGGACGGGCGACCCGCACGGCGTCTCGTCGGGCTGGTGCAGCCCGAAGGCCCGCACGAACGCCACCAACCGGGCCTGGAGGTCGTCCGCAGAGGGATCAGCGGAGGGCGGTGTCATTGGTTCGACTCTACAACCAAAATGGTTGCAGTGTCGAACCATGCCCGAAAGGGCAGATCCGGTCGCCTGATGGGCTTCCTCCGCGACCCTGGCGACGCAGGCGCCGGGGCCGCAGCCTGGGGGATGGCTGCGCCGGCCGCGCCCGCGGCTCGCGTGCCCCCGGACCGCCGAAAGGACCGAGATGGACGCACCCGCAGCACAGGCGCCGGCGCGAGACGACGAGCTGGAGCGCCAGCTCCGCCACGCCAGCTTCTTCGTGCAGGCCTCACTCGAGCAGCACGGCAAGCTCACCGGCAAGCTGGACGTCTACCTCACCAGCCTCATCGAGCTGCTGATGGACCGGGGCGTGATCGACGCCGAGGCCCTGGCCCAGGCGGTGGACACCAACCGCGAGGCGCATGAGGCCGAGGCTCGGGCCAAGTTCGAGACCGACGGGATCCTGCCCCCGTGGCCCACCGTCATGGTCCGCCAGGACGACCCCGACGACCCGGTCGGCCCCGAGGTCGAGGTCGACTGCGAGGCCCGGATGCACATCTGCCAGGCCGTGTGCTGCTCGCTCCCCTTCCCGCTGTCCGCGGCCGAGGTCGAAGCCGGTGACGTGAAATGGGATCTGGGCCACCCCTACGTCATCCGCCAGACCGCCGAGGGCTGGTGCACCCACAACGACCGGTCGAACGGGCATTGCGACGTGTACCACAAGCGCCCCGGCGTGTGCCGCAGCTACAGCTGCGCTCACGACGAGCGCATCTGGAAGGACTTCGACAACATGGTGCTCAACCACGAGTACCTGGACAATCGCAAGCGGGCCGACTTCAAGTTCCGGCCCTCGACCGGTGAGGCCGTCAACGTGACCATCCGGCCTCCCCGCAAGCGCGAGCCCGCACCGGCGTCATGATCCACGACGTCGACGAATCGATCCGCGCGCTGATCCGCCGTGAGGTCGGCGACCACGGCGAGGTCGACGTGGTGTTCGAGGCGCCCACCAAGGAGTGGGCCGCCCGCCGCAACACCCCCACGATCGACGTCTACCTCTACGACGTGCGGGAGGACATGCGTCGCCGCCAGGCCGGCATCGTCGACCTCCACAACGACGAGGGCCACACCACGGCCCGACGCCAGCCGCCCCGCTTCTTCAAGCTGTCCTACCTGCTCACGGCCTGGACCCAGCGGCCCGAGGACGAGCACCGGCTGCTGTCCAGCCTGCTCAGCTGCTTCGTACGCAACGACGCCCTGCCGGTGGACGTGCAGGTGGGGGCGCTGGCCGAGAACGACCTCGCGCTGCCGTTGACCCTGGCCATGCCCCCGCCCGAGGACCGGGCCCTGTCGGACGTGTGGTCGGCGCTGGGCGGCGAGCTCAAGCCGTCGCTCGACCTCGTGATCATCCTGCCCTGGGACCTGGACCGGACCAAGGAGACCGGGCCGCCGGTCACCCGGCCCGCAGTGGTCGACATGCAGGACCCCGCCGCCGGCCGCGGCCTGCCCCCGCGGCGCCCCCCGCAGCCCCCGGAGCCCACGCGGCCGGCCAGGCGCGCGAGGCCGGCGAGGCTCGGGTAGGAGCCGGTGGTGGTCGTCGACGAGACCGCGGTGCAGGCGCCGCGGGCGCCGTCCCTGGCCCACCTGCTGGGCCGGCTGGCGGCGCTGGAGGCGGCGGTGCAGGCCGCGGTCGCGGCGCGGCGGGAAGCCGATCCCGGACTCGAGGACCCGTTCCGGGGCCTGTACCTCGGCGACGACGACGTCGACCGCGTCCTGGCGGGCGGCGCCCGGGTGGTGCCCAGCGCGGCGGCCGCGGCGCGGCGCGAGCAGGCCGAAGCGGACGCGAGCCGCGACGAGGCCGCCGGGGCCGACATTCGGCTGCACTGCCTGGCCCGCGACTGCGACCTGGACGCGCTCGACGTCGACCTTCTGGTAGTGGCGCTCGCACCCGACGTGGACCACCGCTTCGAGCGCCTCTACGGCTACCTGCACGACGATGTGACCCGGCGACGCGCCAGCGTCGGGCTGGCGTTGGAGCTGGCCGCCCTCCACCCGGCCGACGTCGCCGCCCGCGACCGGTTCGGCCCCCGCGGCCGGCTGGTCGAGAGCGGCCTGGTGGCGGTGGACGACGGCGACCGGCCGTTCCTCACCCGGTCTCTGCGGGTGCCCGACCGGGTGGCGGCCCACCTGCTGGGCGGCGACGTCGCCGATCCCTCGATCGTCGGGCTCCTGGTCGAGCCGGTGCCGTTGGAGGTGGACGACGATGGCGGGCTCGGTCGGGTGCTGGCGCCCGACGGGGACCCCGGCGATCCGCTGCTGGCCTACGTGGTCGAGGAGGCGGGAGCCAGCGGGCGCAGCTTCGCGGCGGCGGTGCTGGCCGCCGCCGGGAGGCCGGCGCTGGTGGCCGATCTGGAACGGCTGGAACGGGAGCCGCCGGTGGCGGGCCTGATCGTCACGGCCCGCACGCTGGCTCGCGAGGCCCGCCTCACCGGCGCGGTGCTCGTGGCCGGCCCGGTCGACCACCTCGCCGAGCGAGGCCCCGAGCTGGTCCGGGTCCTGGCCGAGCTGGGCGTGCCCCTCGTGCTCACCGGGCGGCGGCACTGGGAGCCGGCGTGGGCGCGCCGCGTCCCGGTCGTCGTGACGGCGCCCGCGCCGGTGGCCGAGGAGCGGGCGAGGGTGTGGCGGGCCTTCCTCGACGGACAGGTGGCGCCCGGGCTCGACCCGGCCGACGCCACCACCCAGTTCCGGCTCACGCCCGAGCAGGTGGCGGACGCGGCCGGCGCCGCGGTCAACCAGGCCCGGCTCACCGGGCTGCCGGTGGACGGCCCCGGGCTGCGGCGGGGCGCCCGCTCGCGCAACGGGGCCGGCCTCGAGCGCAAGGCCCGGCGCATCGAGCCCTCCGTCGGCTGGGACGACCTGGTGCTGCCGCCCGGGTCGCTGGAGGGCCTGGAGGACCTGGCCCTACGGGTGCGCCACCGCGACCAGGTGCTGAGCGACTGGGCCATGCGGCCGGGCGGCGGGCGGGGCCGCGGCGTGACCGCCCTGTTCGCGGGTGACTCCGGCACCGGCAAGACCATGTCGGCCGAGGTCATCTCGGGCCACCTGGGCCTCGACCTCTACGTGATCGACCTGGCCACCGTGGTCGACAAGTACGTGGGCGAGACCGAGAAGAACCTGGAGCGGGTGTTCAGCGAGGCCGACGGCGTGAACGGCGTGCTGCTCTTCGACGAGGCGGACGCCATCTTCGGCAAGCGCTCCGAGGTACGGGACGCGCACGACCGCTACGCCAACATCGAGACCGCCTACCTGCTCCAGCGGATGGAGACCTTCGACGGCCTGGCCATCCTGACCACCAACCTGCGCGCCAACCTGGACGACGCCTTCACCCGGCGCCTCGACGCCATCGTCGACTTCCCGCTGCCCGACGAGGAGCACCGGCGGGTGCTGTGGGAGCGCTGCCTGGGCGACGCGCTGCCCCGCGCCGCCGACGTCGACCTCGACTTCTGCGCCCGCCAGTTCGAGCTGGCCGGCGGCCACATCCGCTCGATCGCCCTGACCGCGGCCTACCTCGCGGCCGGGCGGAGTGCCCCGGTGCGCATGGCCGATCTCATGGCCGCCACCCAGCGCGAGTACCGCAAGCTGGGCCGGTTGGTGGTGAGGGCCGAGTTCGGGACCTGGTTGGAGCTGGACTCCTGAGTGGACTTGCCCGAATGGGCAGCCGAAAGGGAAGTCGCGGAGGTACCGGACGACGCACGGGTGGCGCTGTCGGGGCCACGGGGCGAGGCGGAGGATGGTGGCATGCATGACCATGACCTCGATGTCGAGGTGGCCGGGCGCGATGCCGCGGCTTACCGCCGCGAGGACGACCTCGGGGCGGCCAGCGAGCGTGACATCGGGCGGGGGGTGGAGGCAGGCCGTCCCGACACGCTGGGACCGGGCGGCCTGCTCCACCTTCAGCGCGTAGCCGGCAACAGCGGCGTGGCCGGCCTCGTGGCCCAACGCCGCGCCAAGGGGGACGACGAGGGCGACTCGTCGCCCGCGCACGATACCGACGGGCCCTCGCCCGTCCATGACGTGGTCTCGTCCAAGGGCTCGCCCTTGGAGCCGGGTGTGCGCCGCGACATGGAGGCGGCCGTCGGCCACGACTTCGGCGACGTCGAGGTCCACACCGACTCGCACGCGGCCGACTCGGCCCGCTCGGTCCAGGCCCACGCCTACACGGTGGGCAACCACGTCGTGTTCGGCGAGGGCCGCTTCCGCCCCGACACCGACGAGGGCCGCCACACCCTCGCCCACGAGCTGACCCACGTGGTGCAGCAGCGCCAGGGCCCGGTGGACGGCGCGCCCGCCGCGGGCGGGATCAGGGTGAGCGATC